>CAZOXJ010000005.1:27754-35160 GCA_964583325.1 uncultured Lentimicrobiaceae bacterium | reverse complement strand
AAGAGTTTGAAGGGTTTCGGGTTTGAAGGGTTTCTTGTTTCAGGTTTCAGGTTTCGGGTTTCGGGTTTAAAGGGTTTCGAGTTTAAAGGGTTTCGAGTTTAAAGGGTTTCGAGTTTGAAGAGTTCCGGGTTTAAAGAGTTTCGGGTTAAGGAAAACTCTCCAAACATTTCAAACTCTTCAAACATTTCAACCTCTTCAAAACGTACAGCACAACTTTTGTCCCTAAATCCCAAACCCCAAAACCTTCTGAAATCACTTTTTTATTTCCTGACCATATTATTGGAAAGAAATTTTAAATTTGCACATCAAAACGATCCGTTATGACTGAAGAAGCCAAGTTTATCATCGAAGAGATAAAAGAAAGCATGCAACATGCACTTGACCACCTGGAAAAGGAATTTCATAAATTCCGCACCGGTAAGGCCAGTCCGCAGATGCTTGAAGGTGTGAAGGTTGAATATTACGGAAATCCTACTTCCGTAGATAAAATTGCAAATATTAATACTCCCGATGCCCGTATGATCATCGTTCAGCCCTGGGAAAAGAGCATGCTCAACCCGTTGGCTAAAGCGATACTGGATGCAAACCTGGGTTTCAATCCTCAGAATAACGGCGAAGTTTTGCGTATTGCCGTTCCGCCTTTAACCGAAGAGCGGCGCCGAGAGCTTGTGAAAAAAGCTAAAGGTGAAGCTGAATCGGCCAAAGTTGCTATCAGGAATATTCGCCGCGGAGCTGTTGACGATGCTAAAAAGCTCGAAAAAGAGGGTGTTTCGGAAGATGATATCAAAACGCTGGAGAAAGATATTCAGCATATTACCGATAGTTACATCGTTCAGGTTGATAAAATTCTGGAACACAAGGAAAAAGATATTATGACAGTATAAAATTGAAGATTTACTATTGAAAAGAGCGGCTTCTGGCCGCTCTTTCGGTAAATGGTTTTTTTGTATGTCAGGCAGATTCAAAAAGTAATTTGTCGATAAAATCACCGCTTAACAATTTTGAAAAAATGCTCACTTCCTGCTTTTTCATGAATAATAACCATGTACATCCCGCTTTGAAAGGCTGAAATATTCAAATGGTTTTCACCTAATGAAAGTTCCTTATTCAATACGAGCCGCGCCGAAATATCATAAACATTGCATTCCCATGGTTTATTATAATTTTCCCCCTGAATTTTAATTAAAAGATCATTATTTACCTGGCTCGAACAACTTATCTGTTGTTCGTGTTCCTGTTTATCAATATGATTCGGTTTAGCGATATAGGCGTAATCGTAAATAATTAGCTGGGCTGATTGGTAATTACCTGTTGCTGAAGCATGTATCCATCCATAAATAGTATCCGTATTACAGATACGGAATCCTACGAACCCTTCATTGGTGAAATATTCTGTTGTCCCATTACTGGAATACGAATTGAAAATAGCCATCCCGTCAAGGTTCCAGTTCAGCTTTTCATTTATTGTATCGCCAAACTCATGTTTCAACATGCCATATTCAAGCGAATCCAGCATTGATATCTGTGTCATGGCGTTCGGAATAATACTTGTTTGAGTGCCTTGCAACTCCAGATGTGAAAAATAATAATAAGATGCATTAAATGTCATATCATTGATGCCATCCTGGTCAATATCTAGAGAGAATGAGGTGTAAGTATCCAAATTATTGCATGTTAACTGAATGTCGATAGGATCTGTGTAAATAATGTCGGGCCCGCTTTGTTGTCCCGCTATAATCTGCTGCCCGGATAATTTCTGAAATCCGGTTACGGCAGAAATCGCCAAAAGCATCAAAATAGCTTTCATGGATCAGGATTTTGTTCTATGTTGATTGTCAAAATATTGTTCAATACAAATATAATGAAAATAGATGTGATTATGCTTTAAATGAAAAGATTAATTCTCGTTTTTCTGCAGTTAGCCCTGCTTTCAATTTTCGCAAATCAGGTATTTGCCTGGTCGAAATAATCAATTGGTTTTTGGAAAATATTTCTGTTCACATTTGGAGGAACCTGATAGTAAAGCAAAGGAGAACTTCTGACCTTTATTGATTCAATAGGTTCTGCTGACAAAATCAAGCGAAATATTGATTGGTTTCAGATTCCGGTGCTCTGCACCTTAAACTATACTTTATTTCGCCAGGCTATAAATTTTGCGCTACTCTGTGGCTTTCTATTACCCAATTATTCTAATAAATATAGGTGCAGCGCATCGCAATATTTGTAGAAAACAACAAAAAATATCATACATGGTGCAGCGCACCGACATATACAATGCATGGGTTTTATACATATTGTTCATTCCCCTTGCATTTGACACATTCATAGTACATCATTCTGCTGGGCTTGATATACGTTTTTCAGCAGGCCCTGGATAGTCATAAAAAAAAGAGCGATTCAATTTCGCTCTTTTTAATTTTTAGGATTCTGAAAATTTGGATAAAAAATAGTATCCTGAAGCTAATTTAACGGTAAATCACCACATCCTCCAGCGGCTTGCGCATAATTACTGTCCTTCGGGTATAATTATCGCATGGATAACCCAGTGGAGTGATCCCAAATACTTTGACCGACTCTTTCAATCCTAAAGCATTCCGCAAAATATCAGGATTGAAATTTGTAACCCAGCAAGTTCCGACTCCTTCGTTAGTAGCTGTCAGCACCATTTGATGCATGGCTATGGCCAGATCGGTCTGCAACGAATTATACCCGTCAGCACGCTCCCAGGCATGATCCATGTCGCCGGTTACTACCAGGATATGAGGTGCATCGGCAATCCATGACCTTGAATAACAAGGTTTTACTTTTTCGAGCATTTCGGGTGATGAAATTAACCAGAATTCCCAGGGTTGGTAATTGGATGCAGAAGGGGCTATCCGCCCTGCTTCAAGAATTCGTTTTAAGGTATCAATATCTACCGGTTTTTGGGGATCGTAGTTGCGAACACTCTCGCGTTTCAATAATACTTCATTAAAATCCATGGCTCATGAGTTTTTATCAAAAATACAATTTTTTCGATATGTGTGAGTCGTGGGTGTGGAAAATATTTTACAGGTTGTTAAAGGCTGGGAGTCGGAAGACCGAAGTCGGAAGTCAGCATTATAACATATCTCATCTAACATCCGACTTTCGACCTTTCCCATCCAACATCCCACATCCTCATCTTTCTATTTCTTCGGTTTTGGCCCCATTATAAACTCCAGTGTTCCGCCATTTGCAATGTCTTCGTGTTTGATAATGAATTGATTATAAGGTTTCCCGTTAAGTTTTATTTGCTGTATGTAGATGTTTTTATCACTCAGGTTAGGTGCAGTTATTGTAAACTGTTTCCCGTTTTCGAGATTCAGAGTTGCTTTGTCGACGGAAGGTGAACCTATTACATATTCGTTGCTTCCGGGACAAACAGGGTAAAACCCAAGTGAACTGAAAATATACCAGGCCGACATTTGTCCGCAATCGTCGTTGCCGCAAAGTCCGTCGGTTTCGTTTTTATAAAGAGAAGTAACAATTTGATGAATGCGCTCCTGTGTTTTCCATGGGGCTCCTGCAAAAGTGTATAAATAAGGTACATGGTGGCTTGGCTCATTGCCGTGAACATAATTACCGATAATACCGGCAGCACTTATGTCCTCTGATTCCCCAAAATGCTTTTCATCAAGTTTAAAAGTGAAAAGGGAGTCGAGATGCGAGACAAATTTCTTGTTTCCACCATGCAGGGCAATTAGTTTCATTGGGTTGTGAGGAACATAGAGCGAATAATTCCATGCATTGCCTTCGATAAAACCTTGTTTTTCGGTACTCAACGGATCGAAAGGTGTCTGGAAAGCGCCATCGCTAAGTTTTGCACGCATAAAACCAGTGGCTGGATCAAAAATCAGGTTATATGATTCAGCTCTTTTGGCATACGGCAATGCAATCTCTGGTTTCCCCATTTTTTCAGCCATGCGGCCTATGCAATAATCATCATAAGCATATTCAAGGGTTTTCGATGCGGAATTCGATGATTTATCAGCAGGAACAAAACCATACTTCAGGTAGTCGCCAATTCCGTCGTAAGGCGCATAATTCGAGCTGTTTATACATGCAGCCAATGCTATATCAGCATCAAAACCAGTAATTCCTTTCATGTATGCATCAGCAATTACCGGAACAGAATGGTAGCCGATCATACACCAGTTTTCGTTGGCATAGTGGCTCCAAACCGGCAGTATCTTATGCACGCTTTGCTGCTGATGCGCAAGCATCGAGTTTATCATATCAGCAGTACGTTTTTGCTGAACCAGTGTAAATAAGGGATGTAGTGCCCGGTAGGTATCCCATAGTGAAAACGTGGTATAGTTGGTGAATCCTTTAGCCTGGTGAATATTCTTATCAAGGCCGCGGTAATTGCCATCCACATCCATAAACAGGGTAGGGGAGAGGAAAGTATGATAGAGAGCCGTATAGAAAATAATTTTCTTTTCTTCCGAAGCTTCGATGGTAATTCGGCTCAGTTCCTCGTTCCACGCGTTTTCTGCCTGTTGACGAACCTGGTCAAAATTCCAGTTAGGGATTTCCGTTTCAAGGTTTTTCAGTGCTCCTTCGGTACTAACCGATGAAAGAGCAAATTTTACAAGGATCTGCTCGTTGTTTTTTGTATCGAAACTGAAAAAGGTTTTCAGCTTACGACCTGCCATTTCGGGGAAGTTTTTGGTTGTATTGAATTTCCTGTAAAAATCAGTGTAAACTGCTTTTGCTTCATCGCGGCATCCATAATTACGTATGGGTTTCGAAAAAACCATAGCAAAATACATGGTGCGTTCGCGCGCCCAGCCTTGTGTTTGTCTGTATCCGGTAACCAGTGTATCATTCTCCACCCTGATGGAACTCCAAACCACTTTTCCATCATAATTATAAATACCCGAAACCATATCGAGGATAATGTTGGCCTCGTTTGTTTCGGGGAAAGTATACCTGTGAAAACCAACTCTGTCTGTTGTTGTGAGCTCAGCGTTTATTCCGTAATCGCTAAGCAAAACTGAGTAATATCCGGCATTGGCTTTTTCCGAATCATGCGAGAATCGACTGCGGTAGCCTGATTCCGGGTTTTGTGCTGTTCCGGGGTTCAGTTGGACTTTACCTGTGGTAGGCATAAGCAGAAAATCACCCAGATCGCTGTGGCCTGTGCCTGAGAAATGAGTATGGCTGAATCCGACAATAGTTTTATCCGAATACTGATAGCCAGCACAATAGCGGTAAACATCTTTAATATATCCTTGTCCGATGGAGTACTGGATAGTATCCGTTTCGGGACTCAGTTGCACCATGCCAAATGGGACGGTGGCACCCGGATACGTATGCCCCATTTCGTTGGTTCCGATAAACGGATTTACATAGGAGGCTGGTTGCTGACCATTAACATGCAGAAATAACAAGGCAAGAGTGAGTGCGAAAAATGCTCGTTTCATCGTTTCAATTTTAAGAGGCGAAGGTAAGAGAAAAGCGTAAAAAGTTTTATCCGATGGTGAATAAAGCTTTTGTTTGTTATATTTGATAAAGTTTTCATCTCAACTGCAATCCGTAACATCTAACTAACCTTTTAAAAAGCTGAATATGAGAAAATATCTATGTTTTGTAACTCTTTTTGCGATGGTAACAATGGGTTTCGCGCAACCGTATCGTGGAAATGATTTTAAACTGCTAAAAGGGAAAATGGAGAAACTACCGGTTTTTACACCGGATGCTCCCGATTTAAAAATCATTAATTTCTTCCCCGGGCAAAATGACAATTCCTCTTATACTACAGTCGGCAATACTTATTTCGATACACAAACCAATTCAGGTAACCTGATGAACCGGATTTATAATTTCCCTGATGGAACAATTGGTGCAACCTGGATGCACATCGGCGAAGGCGGAACTCCCGACCGCGGAACCGCGTACAATTATTTCGACGGTACAGAGTGGGGAACACAGAATCCACACCTTGGAAGCGATGCCCGGACTGGCTTTCCCAGTTATGCTCCCTGGGGCCCGAATGGCGAAATAATTTCGAACTACAAATATGTTGCAGGCGAAGGTTCAATAAAACTGCTTCGCCGCGCTACAAAAGGTGTTGGCGAATGGCAGGAAAGCGTTCTGCTGCCTCCTGCAGGTAATTATTCACTGGTATGGCAATCGATGATTACAAGCGGGGCTAACCATGAATTTGTGCATCTGCTGGCATTGGTATATGATGATCCATATCTGGGGCAGGAAGACGCTTTGCTGTATTACCGCTCGCCCGATGGTGGTGTAACATGGGATATAAATGGGGTTGTAATTGACGGATTGGGCGCTGATTTCTTCGCAGGGATGTCAGGGTTAGCCTATTCCTGGGCTCAACCTGTTGGAAATACTCTTGCGTTTACTTATGGTTTTAACGCATTCGACGGGTTGCTTTTTAAATCAAATGATAATGGCACCACCTGGCAGAAAACGGTTGTTTATGATTCGCCGTTCGATCCGTTAAATATTCCTTCAAGCATCGAAACGTATGGTGGTGGTGATGGAACTTCCGCCGTAGCGCTTGATTCGCAAGGGAATGCTCATATTGTTTTCAGCAGGATGATGCATTCGTATGAAAATGTCACCTGGTATTATTCGCCCTTGGGATCAGAAGGTATAATCTATTGGAATGAAACCATGCCGGCACTGGATACCACTGTTATAAGCACCTACACGCTCGAAAATCTTTACAACGCAGGCAACCTTGTCGGCTGGATCACCGGAAATGTAACCATTATTAACGATCAGCCCAATTACGGAGTCGGGCTCACGTCGCATCCTCAGCTCAGCATTGGTGAAAACGATGAAATCAGCCTGGTTTACGGAGCTGTTTCACCCGAAAACAAATTGGAGGAAATTTATTACCGGCATTTGTATTTTACCCGGACTTCCGACGGAGGAAGCACCTGGAGTGATCCTTATCCACTTAACGATGGAGTGGAATTTGGTTTCTCCGAATGCGTGTACCCTGCTCTGGCACCAGGTTACAGTTCGAAAATCCAGGTTTTGTTTCAGGAAGATTATACCCCCGGTACAGGAGCTGGTTTTGGACTTGGGGAAGAACATTTTATGCAATTCCTCGAACTGGTTCTATACACCACTGATCTGAAAGATTCGGATCCGACGGTTGGTTTTGAGGTTTCGCAGAATTACCCGAATCCTGCCCACAATACAACACAGCTTTGCATAAAACTCGATAAATCATCCCTTGTTTCAATCGCGATTGCTGATGCAGCGGGAAGAACACTTATCGTTACCGAAAAAAGAAATATGGATGCCGGTGTTAATTATTATACACTGGATGTTTCAGGTCTTCGAAGCGGCATTTACTATTATTCCGTTTTTGTTGATGATCAGAAAGTAAGCAAAAAACTGGTGGT
>CAZOXJ010000005.1:0-27654 GCA_964583325.1 uncultured Lentimicrobiaceae bacterium | reverse complement strand
TTTACTATTATTCCGTTTTTGTTGATGATCAGAAAGTAAGCAAAAAACTGGTGGTCCAATAATTTTTTGAAAGATATAACTAAAAAGGTTGTTCGTCAAAGGGCAGCCTTTTTGGTTAATTTTTGGAACAAATCAATCTTTTTAAAACAAAACAATAAAATTTTAATACCATTTCTTGTATGCTTAAGATTAAAATTTCGGAATTTGGAGGTGTCAAATTGGTGCCTCCAAAACAATCAAAAGTATGAAACTATATTTTTGTAGCTTTAATACAATAAAGTATGTCTGATACGATTAAGAGCATTACACTACCCGATGAAGTGGTATTGAATAAAATATACATTATTAGGAATGTTAAGGTCATGCTTGACAGGGATTTAGCTGAGCTTTACGGAGTAGAGACTAAATACCTGAAAAGACAAGTAAAAAGAAACATGATACGCTTTCCGGAAGATTTTATGTTCGAGTTGACAGAACAGGAATTTAAAGAATGGAGGAGCCAATTTGTAACCTCCAATGAGGATAAAATGGGGCTTCGGTATGCTCCTTATGCATTTACAGAAGATGGCGTTGCCCAGTTATCAACAGTTTTAAAGAGTGAAAGAGCGATTAAAGTTAATATCCAGATCATTCGCCTGTTCAGCAAGATGCGTAAGATTATGCTAACACATAAAGAAATCTTGCACAAATTGGAAGAATTGGAACGAAATGATATTGAACACGATAGGAAAATAGAACTCATTTTCGAATATCTCAAACAATTTGAAGAAGCAAAACACCAGGTATTGGTGCAAAAAGAACGCACCAGAATAGGTTTTAAAATCAAAAAAGATTAAGTGTGCTTTTACTTTAAAAGGTTGTGTGGTTTTTGTTGATGATCAGAAAGTAACCAGAAAACTGGTAGTTCAGTAATATTTACACGATATCGCTAAAAAGGTTGTTCTTTAAAGGACAGCCTTTTTAGTTTATTTTTAGAATACATAAGCCTTTTTTATACAGCGAATCAGTAAAAATTTCTACCTTTGCCGCTCAGTCGCGTGGAAAAATTTGATTGCTTGCAACCACGGAAAAAAATGCTAAAAACATACTTCCGCAAGCAGCATTTAAATTCCCCACCATTTATACATTTTTTTAACCTCTTAATCATATAGAGATGGGATATTTATTCACATCAGAAAGTGTGTCGGAAGGGCATCCCGACAAAGTTGCGGACCAGATATCAGATGCTTTACTCGATGAGTTTTTGCGTTTCGACCCGCAAAGCAAAGTAGCTTGCGAAACCCTTGTAACTACAGGCCTTGCGGTATGCAGCGGCGAAGTACGTACAACCGGTTATGTCGATATCCAGAAAATAGTTCGCGGAACCATAGAGCGCATCGGCTATACAAAAGCTGAATATCGTTTCGATAATAATTCGTGCGGTGTTATTTCGACTATTCATGAGCAATCGGATGATATATACATGGGTGTTGATCATGCCAATCCCGAAGATCAGGGTGCCGGCGACCAGGGCATGATGTTTGGCTATGCCAGCAACGAAATGGACAACCTTATGCCTATGCCTATCGAACTGTCGCATATCATGTTGCAGGAAATGGCTGCCATTCGCCGCGAAGGCAAAAAGATGAAGTACCTGCGTCCCGACAGCAAATCGCAGGTTACCATCGAATATGATGAACGTAACAGGCCGGTTCGTATTGATACTATAGTTGTTTCCACTCAGCACGACGAATTTATTCTTCCTGCTGACTCGTCGCCTGAAGCTGCAAGAGTAGCTGAAAAAGCTATGCAGGATCAGATTTCCGATGATGTAAAAAATATACTGCTGCCGAGGGTTAAAAGGACTCTTCCTTCGCGGGTACGCAAACTCTTTGGCGACGATGTGAAATACTTTGTTAACCCAACCGGTAAATTTGTAATCGGAGGTCCTCATGGCGATACCGGCCTCACAGGTCGTAAAATTATTGTTGATACCTATGGTGGTAAAGGTGCTCATGGCGGAGGTGCTTTCTCCGGAAAAGACTCATCAAAAGTTGACCGCTCTGCGGCTTATGCTGCACGCCACATTGCAAAAAACCTTGTTGCCGCAGGTGTTGCCGACGAAGTGCTCGTTCAGGTTGCTTATGCTATCGGTATTGCCGAACCTGTTGGAGTATATGTAAATACCTATAAAACAGCAAAAGTTAAAGACGCTGAAGGTAAAAAACTTACTGATGGTCAGATAGCCGAAAGAGTAAGTAAACTTTTCGACCTTCGCCCTTATGCAATTGTTCAGAGGTTTGGATTAAAAAATCCGATTTTTGAACGCACCGCTTCCTATGGACATTTTGGCCGCGATCATTACAAAGCTGAAGTTGAAGTGTATTATAAAAACGGAAGCACCCGCACCGAAAAAATTAACGGGAAAGAAGTCTATTTCAAGGAAGTAGAATTTTTCGGTTGGGAAAAAGTAGATAGCGTGGACATGATTAAAAAAGAATTCGGGCTTTAGAAAATCCCGGTTCTTATAAATAAAAAAAGCAGGCCTCAAAGCCTGCTTTTTTTATTTCAATAGTTTTATTTTAGTGTTTTACGATTATCTTTTTCGATTGAATAGTTTTACCATCCACCACCAGGGTATAGAAGTAAATTCCTGAAGAATAATTGCTTACATTAATCGATTTCTTTCCTGATTGGTTGTCAAGCATGCTGTTTTCAACTTCAACACCGAGTGAATTACGGATAATCAGTCGTGCGCTGTTGGCTGAAGAAGGCAGGTTGTAATCGAAGCTGGTCATTTGTGATGCCGGATTCGGATAAGGGCCTTTGAAAACAAGTTTGTCTTCCTTAACACTTGTAGCACTGATGTGGAATTCGATAGTAGCTTTAGCACTTACGGGTACTCCAAAGGTAATGTTGTCGAAAAACTCAAACGTAATGGAAGTAAGACCGCCATTTCCATCAGGATAATAATCAGCATAAAAAGATTTGTTGATAATACCAACTTTAGCAGTATCTGCAATGGCCGATTCGTTTACCCATGGTGGATAACAGTTAACACCGAAACAAAACGAATTGGTAGTATTTGCAACTTCCTGATTCATTGAGCGGCGAACATATACATTAGGCATTTCGGTGTTAGTGGTGTTTTTGAGCCATATGTACCCGACAAGTGCGTCCACATTGGGATCAGTGCCTGAAACTTTAATGGTTGCGTTGTTTATTTTGTTGCCAAGGTTATCATACAACTCCAGCGTATCAGTTGCGCTAAGGGAATTCGGGCCTGCCAAAATAGTATGGATTGTTACCGGACGTGCGAACACTGCCGAAACAAACAACACAGAGAAGGCAAAGAGTAACAGTTTTTTCATGCTTTGTGTTTTTATTTAATAAAAGGTGTCGATTTATGGTACAAAGATATATTCAATTCATATCCGATCCGCATTCTTTGCAAAATTTCTCACAAAGTTTTGATCTATCACTCCGGTGATTACAAAAGGGAACATATTTATGCAGATATTTGTTCTCTTATAAACAATCTCAATTCATATGAAAAAAACCTACCTCATAATCAGTTTGCTTTTTACGTTGTCAATTCTGTCGTTTGGACAATCACAACGTTTTGTTCTTTTTGAAGAATTTACACAGGCAAGTTGTCCACCATGTGCCAGTCAGAATCCTGCCTTTAATGCATTGTTAAGTGCAAATCCCACCAAATGTACTTCGATAAAATATCAGACCAGCTGGCCGGGTTACGACCCTATGAACCTGCATAATCCGGGTGAAGTGGCAAATCGTGTCAGTTATTACGGTGTTAATGCGGTTCCTGATGTGCTTATGGACGGCAATGCTTACCATGGACAGCCATCAGGTGTAAATCAAACAAGAATCAACAACCAGTATGCCGTTCCTTCTCCTTTTGAGATTTCAATCAATCAGCAACTCAGCCCGGGCAATGATTCCATTTATGTGACCATGCTTGGTAGGGCAACTGCTTCAGTTTCCGGACCTTTGGTAGCTCATTTGGCTGTGATCGAAAAACATATTCATTTTACTACTTCGCCAGGATCGAACGGAGAAAAGGATTTCTACAATGTGATGAAAAAAATGCTTCCGGCAGCTTCAGGAACTGCATTGGCGACATCATTTGAGCCTGGTGATTATTTTATTCTCCAGTATGCATGGAAACTGGCTAATGTTTATTCCATCAGCGAATTAAGTGTGGTAGGTTTTATACAGAATTCGCAAACCAAAGCTGTTCACCAGGCTGCAAATACTTCGGATGTTCCTATTAACGGGCCGTTTCAGAATGATCTTACACTTATGAATCCGGGTAACTTACTCACTTCGTATTGCGAACCCAGTATTGAACCAACATTTGAATTACAAAATAATGGTTCGCTGCCGCTTACTTCAGCTGAAATAAAATACCAGATCAATAATGAGCCTGAAGCAACCTACCAATGGACAGGAAATCTTGACTTCCTTCAGAAAACGGCCATAACACTTCCTTCAACAGCTTATGCTGTACAACCGACTAATGATCTGAAAATATTTGGTGTGTCAGCCAATGGAGTGAATGACGAATATCCTAAGAATGATACGATAAAATATAGCTTTACTTCTGCTCCTCTGGCAGGATCGCAGGTAACCGTTTATCTGAAAACGGATAATAACCCTTTGGAAACTACCTGGGAAATTAAAGATATTCAGGGCAATATACTTGCTACCGGAGGACCATATACCGAGCCTAAAAAGGCTTACACATCGGTAGTTAATCTTGGTTTCGGTATCTGTTACGAGTTCTCAATTTATGATGCCGGTGGAAATGGTATGTGCTGTACTAACGGTACTGGTTTCTTTAAAGTGTTCAATGGAAATACCACTATTAGCCAGGGGAATTCTTTCGGAAGTTCTGTGGTTAGCCAGTTTTATTCGCTTTCAGGTGTTGGTGTTGGTGAAACTCCTGATGCAGCTTCATTTTCGGTTTATCCGAATCCTGCCGGTCAGCAAACTACCATTTCATTCACAAATGCGGTGAAGGAACAGGTAACCGTTCAGGTTTTTAATATGCAGGGTGCTGTGGTTATGAGCCTTCCTTTAAAAGATTACGTAAGCGGACAACATGAAATTAAGCTTGATTGCAGCAGTCTGAACGCCGGTGTTTATCACATCAGGCTTACTGCCGGAAGCAAGGCATTTAATCAGAAACTTACAATCAGTAAATAAAATTTCTGTTTTTAATGCTTTCTGAAAACAACAAAAGCCCGGATTTGTCCGGGCTTTTGTTGTTAAATGGTTTGTTGTTCAACTATCAGAAGAGATCTTCCAGTAAGATATCATCAACCATTTGGGGTAAGGTTACTTTCAGCATAGGTTCCCTTTCCATTGCTCTTTTAATACTCGAAACCGCACCATCGTTACGTGCCCAGCTGCGGCGCGAAATACCGTTGTTTACATCCCAGTGCAACATCATCCTAAGTCTGCGGTCGCATTCGGCACTGCCATCGAGCAGCATTCCGAAACCTCCGTTTATCACTTCGCCCCAGCCAACACCGCCGCCGTTATGCAAACTTACCCAGGTTGCTCCACGGAAACTGTCGCCTACAAAATTCTGAACAGCCATGTCAGCAGTAAAACTCGATCCGTCATAAATATTTGAAGTTTCGCGATAAGGTGAATCTGTACCCGAAACATCGTGATGATCGCGGCCTAGCACAACAGGGCCTTTCAGTTTCCCCTGCCTGATCGCTTCGTTAAACGCAGCAGCTATTCGTGTGCGTCCTTCACAATCCGCATATAGGATGCGTGCCTGCGAACCTACAACCAGTTTATTTTGTTTGGCTTCCCTAATCCATCGTATGTTGTCGTGCATCTGCTGCATGATTTCATCAGGTGATTCAGCGGCAAGTTTTTCGAGAACTTCCATGGCAATATGGTCCGTTGCGTCCAGATCGGATGGATCGCCCGAAGTGCAAACCCATCTGAATGGCCCGAATCCGTAATCGAAGCACATCGGTCCCATAATATCCTGCACATATGAAGGATAGCGGAAGGATAATCCATCCGGTTTCATGATATCGGCTCCGGCACGCGACGCCTCAAGAAGAAATGCATTTCCGTAATCGAAAAAATACATTCCGTCAGCTGTCAGGCGGTTAATAGCTTCCACATGCCTGCGCAATGATTCCTGTACTTTCAGTTTAAACTTTTCAGGTTCATAAGCCATAAGCTGGTTCGATTCTTCCAACGTAAGCCCGGCCGGGTAATAACCACCTGCCCACGGATTGTGAAGCGATGTTTGGTCGGAACCCATATCCACTTTAATTCCTGAATC
The DNA here is from genome assembly GCA_964583325.1 of uncultured Lentimicrobiaceae bacterium. GTDB lineage: Bacteria > Bacteroidota > Bacteroidia > Bacteroidales > UBA4417 > UBA4417. The sequence goes on along the minus strand of CAZOXJ010000005.1, from coordinate 21,338 downwards.
AGCCAGTTTTTCCCACAAATCGACGATATTTCCCTGGTAAGCAATGGAAACCGCCTCTTTGCCGGCTTGTGCAGCGGTAATTCTGGCTATAATTTTATCGAGGTCATCATATACTTCATCGACCCATCCCTGCGAAAAACGGGTATGAACGGCTTTAGGATTTATTTCGGCCACAATGCCGATTGCTCCGGCAATAACGGCGGCTTTTGGCTGTGCCCCCGACATGCCACCGAGTCCGGAGGTGACAAAAAGTTTCCCGGCAAGGCCTTCGCCCGATTTCTGAACTTTACGACCGGCATTAAGCACCGTTAATGTTGTGCCATGTACGATTCCCTGCGGACCAATGTACATATAGGATCCGGCTGTCATTTGCCCGTATTGTGTTACGCCCAGTGCATTAAACTTCTCCCAGTCGTCGGGTTTCGAATAGTTTGGAATCATCATTCCATTGGTAACCACCACCCTGGGCGCTTCCTTGTGCGAGGGGTATAATCCCATAGGATGCCCTGAATACATGACGAGCGTTTGCTCATCCGTCATTTCCGACAAGTATTTCATCGTTAACAGGTACTGCGCCCAGTTCTGAAAAACAGCTCCATTACCGCCGTAGGTAATCAACTCGTGAGGATGCTGGGCAACAGCAGGATCGAGGTTGTTCTGAATCATCAGCATGATTGCTGCAGCCTGAGTGCATTTTGCAGGGTACTGGTCAATAGGCCGTGCAAACATTTTGTAGTCAGGTCGAAACCTTAACATGTAAATGCGTCCGTATTTTTTAAGCTCTTCGGCAAATTCCTTGGCCAGAATGGCGTGATGCTGCGGCTCGAAATACCGGAGCGCATTGCGGATTGCCAGTTTTTTTTCGGGTTCCGACAAAATATCTTTCCGTACCGGAGCGTGATTCACTTCGGGATTGTAGGGCTGTGGCTGAGGCAAAACAGCGGGGATTCCCTGTTTTACAGCTACTTGAAATTCATTCAGGTTCATCGTATCGTGGAATGTTTTCTGTTAAATATAAGGTAAAAACCGGGGCAAAATTACATTAATATTCCTAAAAAGGCCATGTGTTATAATACAAACTGAAATGCGATTTTCCAGGCCATATTCTCCTTCGCCGTAGGCAACGCATAAGGGCCGTAGCGGTAAAACCAGGCCAATCCTACATCCGTTAGTCCCAACCGGAGTATTTTATTAACTACCAAACCCGACTCGTAATACCCTTTCTCATAACTTTTAATACCTTCTTTTAAATGATTTTCAGGATTACTGAGTGAACCTATCCCGAGGTTAGTTACCAACTCGGGTTCAGGACTGAAATATTTGGAGCGGAAAAGCAGTTTTCCGAAATTGTGCGAAAAGAAAAGAGAAGCAAAACGGTCGGCCGTAAATTCGTCCATACGCATGGTTGCAAAACTGCCCGGCGAATGGAACGTAAAAGGCCTGTAGGATGCTCTTGCGTTGTACAGATTTACATAAGGAATATCCCTGTCGATCAAGCCCGCCATAAGAGTTACCGTTGTGGTTCCTAAATACTTGGTAAACATTGATTTGCCGATTTTAAGATCGAAGCGGTTGTATTCGTACTGGCCTCCGAGCACATCGTTAAATCCATGGGTGGCATGAAACTGAATAATAGGGTAATCAGTGCCTAATGAAATGGCTGTCTGTGTATTTTTCATGTATTTCTCGCCATAGGCATACCGTAAAATGATTGATGCTTCGGTAAAATGAAACTCGGAGGAGCTAACGGTTATATTTTCGGAGGAGGCGTTCACGTAACCATACTCATACAACGGAATACGGTTATAGGTCGAAAATCCCACTCCCGCGGTCATGTATTTAAAAATCCTGGAATTTACCCGCGCTTCATAACTTAAGGTTTGATCCATACGTTCGACCATAATATCGCGGAACCTTTCGGGATTGAGAAGGTTACGCGACTGATCAAATTTCGGATCGGCACCAGCTTCGTCCACATCATTGAAATACGCTGCCGAAAGGCTGAAATCCCTGAAACGATCGAAAATAATTTTTCCATCGGCACCATATTTAAATTCCTTGTCCTTGAAACCATAAGCGCCATACCCACCAACCTTGAACCAGGTGCTTACTTTGTCGGAAGTGGAAAGTTTTAATCCAAGCCGAAGGCCTTCGTGATGGTTTACTTTGAAAAGATTATCCATGTAAAGATCAATGTATCCGAGAGTTACCTTGCCATTCATCATGGCATCAAGCCGTCGGGTGAGCCTGTCGAAATTGTTGGCTTTCCCGATACTGTCGATTACACGATAGGTTTGCTGATCGCGTTGTGTAAGCGAATCAATGCGATACCTGTTCCATACGACTTCGGGTTGTGAATACGCATCAGGCTGAACGTCTACCTCAATTGCTCCGAACTGACTGCGTTTAAGATCCGGTTGCAGGTTGATTTCCGAAATATAACTTTTCCCTCTGCCCATCATTTTCAGATGGGTTTTTGAAGAAGTATCTATGGTAATAGAAGCATTTTTTATAATCAGATCGGTATTTAGCTGAACCGGAAACCAATGCGTACTATCAATATAATCATACAGTTGCTGGATTTTTATCGAAAATATCCCTTCTTCACGAGCAGGTATGGCTATTACATTACGGATTGCAAAACCGTTGGTGCTGATAGAAACAGTTCCTTTAAGTCCGTTGAAATTCGTGTTCAGTAAAGGTCGGTACGATATTATATAAGTGGTATCATAAGGATGAGGCTCAATAATGGTATCCTGAATTTCGAAGTAATATTTGCTGAAACATCCGTTGGATATGGGATTGATATAATCTTTATCGATAATTTTCAACACTTCCTTATAAAATGTTGTCGATTGAAGTTGCGAAATCAGAAACACAAACAAAGGATCGCTCAATCCCGAAACGCGGCTCGCAATAATTTTGTTGTAATTGTCGGAAGGGAAACGGAAACTCCTTTTTACAACACTCTCCATTATAAAAAGGTGCTGTTTGTTAAAGAAATCCTTGGCTCTTATGTAAGATGAGTCTGCCGCCAGACTGTCGATGTGTGGAATGCTGTCCGACTCAGGACCAAAAACCATTTTTTCGTAGGACGTATAGGTGAACGACTGCAACCGCTCATGGTCGTTGATAAACCTGTTCGCTATTACTTCACTTATAATACGGTTTGCCGGATTGATGCCCGGTTTTATCAGGATTTCCGAAAGTTCGTAAGTGGTTTTTTTAAGCCGTATTACTACTTCTTTTGCATCGTTTTCAGGGATATATTGAAGCTCTTCGTATCCTATATAGCTGAATATTAGTTTCGTAACGGGTTCCGATGTTTTAACGGTAAATTTCCCGTCGATATCCGAAATAACTCCTTCAGGTCCATCATTGATCCTTATATTAACGAAGGCAAGAGGATCGCGGTTATCATAATCGATAACCCTGCCCTTGATCAGAACAGGCTGTGCAACCGACTGCAGAATACCGATGCAAAACAGGAAAAAATGAAATGAAAACGCTTTAAGAATACCTTGCATAAATGATTTTTGCAAACAGCCGCTAAATTAGGCAAAGGAATAATACAACGAAAATTCCTGATATAACTTTAACACGAATTCTGATACGGCAAACTATTCCTGACTGCTCCTTTCAGTTGGGTTAACCCTAAAAATACGCCATATAAATTATTGAACCAATTAAGTAAAAAGCAGTAACTTTGATTAAAGAAAGATCAGGCGTTAAAAATTCCTAATCCACGAAATGAACCCAATATTCGAATGGTATGGCAGTATTTGAATCGATATATGATTATTATTTGCATCAGCTATTAAATTGCGGGAGCTATTTAGAACAATGTAAAGTGCATGCCGAACCCGAATTGGTACATCAGCTTCGCCTCAGTATCAAGAAATTAAGAGCATTTAAGCTGTTAGCTGACCGACTTGAAATATCGGACATTGATGACTATCAACAACTGATTGACGGAGTGAAAAAGATGTTTAAACTCGCCGGTCAAATCCGCGATACTCAGGTGCAGATTTATATGCTGGCTTCCTGTAAAGAACAAACAGGCGTTGCCTATACGATGTTTCATAAATGGCTGCTAAAACGCGAAAAAAGAAAAATTTCGCAATTATGCGGAAGTAAATTTAAATCATCAATTAATTCAGAGTCAGGAACTATCAGCCATGGGAAAGCCACCACCATCCGGCTTCCTGAAAAAAACGTAATTATTTCATCTGCTCAGATTCTGCTCAACGAAATGCACCTGAAAACCCAGATACTGGCAACAGGCAGCATCGGAAATGAAAATCTTCATGAGATCAGGAAAATTACCAAACAGATGCGCTATATAATTGCTATTCTCACAGGCATTTATCCTGATTTTGAGCATCCGAAGATCACTGTTGAAACATTAAAGGAAATTGAAACCGCCGTAGGCAACTGGCACGATAACCTGATTCGGATTGAATTTATAGAGCGTTTCGTGAAGAAGCTTAAAGATAACGATGACGTTATATTGCTAAAATATAAGGGATTGGCAGAATTCAGTCAAACATCGCTCGGTGAAGCATACGAGAAAGCATGCCTGATTGTGAAAACAAAATTACTTGGATAATCGTTAGGGGAGAAGGCCAGGATAAATTTCAGTCCGAAGATTGTTTAAAGCTTTGGATTCAGACGGTGACGGTCCTTATCGCGTAAAGTCTTCTTTTGCAGGTTTTTCTCAACAGCAGCAGTAAGATCGATGCCGGTTTGATTGGCCAGGCAAACAAGTACAAAAAGTACATCAGCCATTTCATCAGCCAGGTCGGCCTGTTTATCCGATTCTTTCTCGCTTTGTTCGCCATACCTGCGCGCCATGATGCGGGCAACCTCTCCAACCTCTTCCATCAAAACGGCGGTATTGGTTAATTCGTTAAAATACCTCACACCGGTTGTGTTAATCCATTGATCTACAGTTTCCTGCAGTTGTTCTATTGTCATTATCCAGGAGCTTTTTCAATGATAAATAAGGTAGTAAACAGCGATTGCTTAAAGGTAATTATTCCTTTACCTCCAGCCTGAAACCGGTACCGTGCACATTTACAATCGAAATATCCGGATCGTCTTTAAGGTATTTGCGGAGTTTGGTGATAAATACGTCCATACTGCGGCCTATAAAATAATTATCGCTGCCCCACACGGTTTTAAGTGTTTTTTCGCGGGTAATAAGCTGATTTTTATGGCTGTACAATACTCTCAGGAGCTCAACTTCTTTGGTAGTAAGGCTGATGCGTTTGTCATCGAAGCGCAGTTCGTGATTGGACGAATCGAATATGTATTTCCCCAAAGTGTAAGTTCCCTGCGAAAAATTTTCTTCCGGCTGTCCGTTCGCATCCCCCTGCCGGCATCTGCGTAAAATGGCGCCAATTCGGAGTTCAAGTTCTTCGCTTACGAAAGGCTTCGATATATAATCGTCGCAGCCTGTTTTAAATCCGGTAACGCGGTCTTCCATCTGCCCGCGGGCAGTAAGAAAAATAACGGGTACTTGTTTGTTTATTTCACGGATTTCGGCAGCGAGCGTAAACCCGTCCTTTCGTGGCAGCATAACATCGAGAATAAGCAGGTCGAAGGAATTCTGTTTAAAAGCATCTAATCCTTCAACGCCGTCCATGGCCCTTGTAACTTCATAATCCTGAAGTTCGAGGTAATCGCGCAGTACGTCGCCTAAATTAATATCATCTTCAACCAATAATATTTTAGCTTTCATGGGACTTTTGATTTTGTGAAACGTAATTCAGGAAATCAAGCGGCAGCGAAATCTCAAACCGGCTTCCTTTTCCGGGTTCGCTGTGTAAATTTATGGTGCCATTGTGAGCAATAACCAGGCTTTTTACATAATAAAGCCCCAGCCCGAATCCCTTGACATCGTGTAGGTTGCCGGTATGAACCCGGAACATTTTACGAAAAATGTGCTTCTGGTTTTCGATATTTATACCTATGCCTTTATCTTCAACGGCAATAACAATATGATCGTTCCGGTTAAAAGTACTCAGGGTTATTTCGGGTTTTTCGGGCGAATACTTGTTTGCATTATCCAGCAGGTTGGCAATCACATTCTCGATATGCATAGTATCAGCATACACCCGGTGATTTTTTGCGTTGAGATTAAGTTTCACCGAACCATTTCTCTCTTTAATCAGAAGCTGGAAATTCCCCGAAATTTTTTCGATAAGCTGGTGGAGGTCAAAGGGCTCATATCTAAGCCGGTAGGTTCCACGATCGAGCACAGCTAGTTGTAAAACCTGCTCAACCTGGTTTTTAAGCCGTATGTTTTCGTCATAAATAATGCCTGCATATTTACGTGCTTTACTTTCGCTGGCAAGTACCGAAGGTTTTAAAAGCATTTCACTGGCCAGGGAAATAGTGGCAATGGGTGTTTTAAACTCGTGTGTTATATTGTTCACGAAATCGCTTTTCATTTCCGAAATTTTCTTCTGGCGGAGAAACGAGTATATGTTGAAAATAAATCCTAAAACCAGCAAGGCAAGAAGTATAAAACATAATACCAGCCACCAGAAAATACTTTGCAAAGCAAGATTCCTTTCTTCAGGAAACCATGCGCTCAGCACCATTGAGTTATCTTTATAAATGCAGGATAATGAAGCGGTATGTTTCGATTTTAATAATTCGGACTCGTGTTCTTTCCCTGAAATATAGGATATAGTTGAAGTGGTTGGATTATAAATCCCAAAGACATAGGGTCCATGAAGCCCTACTTCGTCAAATTCAGTTTTGATCATCGATTTTAGCACACCGATATTGATGCCGTCAACAACTACGGTTTTCTTGTTCATGCATGTGTTGGCGCAAAAAAGCCCATCCGTGCATGTGTCCGATTTGCATTCGTACATCTGGTTTACAGCACCTTTAAGAGCGAGTTTAACCCTGTTGTCGAATTGTTCGCCATGCAACAGTATAGCATTCCTGATCCAGTAAAACTGGATGAGGATAATACCCGCGAGGGCAATTCCCGTAATAGTGACTATAATTAAAAATGTTCTTTTCTTCACACTTCAAAATTAGGAAGTTATATGAAACAGCAAGCCGGGCTTAACATATTATTAACAGCGGCAGCTGAAAAATGATTATCCGACCGGAAATCAGCCGGATATTTTCATCCTGAAATGTAGTTTTTTCTTCTTGCTACTGTTCCAGGTAAAGAGCCATTGTTTTAAACAGTTCTTCGGGTGCAATGGGTTTTGTAATAAAACTGTTGCATCCTGACTCAAAGCTTTTTTGCCTGTCGGATTCCATGCCGAAAGCCGTTTGTACAATAACCGGTATATCGCTGCGAACCGATTTGCTGTATTGTGTGAGCTGCCATCCATCCTCGCCGGGTAACTGGATATCCATCATTATCAGGTGTATATCAGTTTTTTCGGCAAGGAGTTGCCGGAAGGAAGTTCCGTTTTCGGCAACAAAAATAGTTATACCGGTTCTACGCAGTATGGTTTGCAGATAGGTGACGCTTTGATAATCATCTTCCACAATGATTATATTTTTACCTTTCCAGTTGTATCCCGAAACCAGTTTGTGGGCAATGTTTTCACTTCCGTCGTCAAGAATCTGAACAAACGGAATCCGGAAATAGAATGTGCTGCCTTTTCCCGGCTCAGATTCGACCCATATCCGTCCGCCCATCAGCTCGGCATTCCCTCTGCAAATGGCAAGTCCAAGACCTGTTCCCTTGTATTTATTTCGATCCGGGATTTCGGCCTGCCTGAAACGTTCGAAAATAATCTCGGAATACCTGGGGTCAATTCCAATTCCGGTATCGGAAACAAAGCAGGTAATGGTTCCGTTTTCAGGCATCCGGAATCCAAAGCGGATCGTTCCCTGCCCGGTAAATTTTATAGCATTATCAAGCAGGTTAACAAAAATCTGTTTTAGCTTTAATTCATCTGTTCTGAATTTCAGTTGCCCTATGCTCAAGGCTTTATCGCATATTAACCTGATTCTCGATTCAGGTTTTAACTGGAGCTTCGATAAAAATGTAACGTGCAACTGATCAAGCAGTTTGTTCAGATCGCAATTGGTATCACGAACCGAAGCATTTCCCGATTCGATGCGCGAAATATCGAGAACATCATTTATAATCTGGAGTAAGTCAGCAGACCGCTCAATGATTATTCCTGTGAATTCGCGTCTGCTTTCCGGTTCAAGGTCAGGCTCGTTGAGTAAATCGGCAAAACCCATGATCGAGTTCATCGGTGTGCGGATTTCGTGGCTCATATTTGCAAGAAAAGCGGATTTAAGCTGGTCGCTTTTTTCTGCTTTTTCCTTAGCCGACAGAAGCTCATTTGTATAGGTTTCAAGCTGCAGTTCTGCTTTTTTGATTTCAGTGATATCGCGTACAATTGCCAGCACTGTATTCTCGCTAAGCGGGGCTGTACGGGTTTCGTAATACATTTGATTGTTGTTTTCGGAAATTGTGTATTCAAATAATTGAATACTATTGGTTTCAATACATTTCCGATATATTTCGAGATGCCTCATGACCTCTTCAGGTTCGAAAAGGTGACGGAGATTAAGTTCTTTAATGTGCTGAGGGTCAAGTGCGAGCCTGGCGGGATCGGTTGTAAAAAAATCAATAAAATCGCCGTTTGTATTTACAATAAACAACAAATCGGGAAGAACACTCACCACGGCATCGAGCCTGGCAGTTTGAGTCTTTAAGGCTTCAAGTGCCTGATCATGTTCAATTTGCAGTTGGTGTTCGTGAGTAATATTTCTGCCTGAGCCTACCGTACCGATAATATTTCCTTCACTGTCGTAAAAAGGTGCTTTTATTACATCCAGATAAAGAAACGTACCTTTAATGTTGCCATATTCATTAAAACGTTGCGGCGCTTTGTTTTGTAAAACAATGGTGTCTGTATCCCGGCAGATTTCTCCAAATGTATGCCATTCGCTATTTTCAGGATATAGTTGCCTTGCCCTCTGAGCAAAAAACATGTCGGTTTTCCCGATGGGCTCGCTGGTATCCGAAGCAATCAAAAGCCCTTCGCTTATTGCTTTGTTAACAAAAATATATTCGTTATCCAGGTTTTTAGCCCAAATCATATCCGGAACATTATCGCACATCATCCTCAGAAGCTGATACATCTCCTTATAGTCTTCGTCCTTCTGCAGATTCTGTTCTTTTCCGGCCTTATCAAATCGCAGGTTTCCTGAAAGGGCTTCTTGTATAAGTTCTTCCAGCTGCAAGGTATATTCTTTTGTTTCAACAAGGTTTTTATTGTCGAGAACTGATTGCGCTTTTACACGGAAATCTTCCAGGTTTAACAGTTCTTTCATAGTGGATAATTTAGGCGGGTTTAGTTCGGGTTATATAGTTTGTAAGTCAATCTCCTTATAAATAATAGCATGATTAATTGATTCCCAAAAGTATGAATGAACTACCGAATTAACAAAAGTAAGTATATGAAATATTGGATATTTTAAAATCTGGTTTATTTATTTGTTTTTTAGATAGTTATGTAATTTGATGTTTTCTGATTGAAACCCCTTCAATAACTTTCATATCTTTGCAGATTATCTTTTTCCATGGAAACTTCAAGGATTACATATACCGGGGATTTGCGTACCGAAGCGGTACACGTAAAATCGGGACAAATGTTTATTACTGATGCCCCAACTGATAACCAGGGCCGTGGTGAGGCTTTTTCGCCCACCGACCTGCTGGCCACCTCACTGGGAGCTTGTGCCATTACAGTAGTAGGTATTGCAGCTCGTACCCATGGTTTTGATGTGGATGGAACAACTATTAAAATCACTAAAATAATGGTTTCTGATCCACGCAGGGTTGGCGAAGTAGTTGTTGAAATGTATTTCCCCCAGGTAAAATATTCCGAAAGGGAAAAGCAGATCATACGTCATACAATTAATACCTGCCCGGTAGGGCAAAGTCTTCACCCTGACCTTAAACAAACATTTATCCTCAATTTCTCTGATTGAAATCACTCATGGAATTCGCAATTGCTACCGGCACCGAAGGTAAAAAGGTAATAACAGTTTCTGCTGATAAAACTGCTGTTGCTTATGGTTCGGGCACGGTTGAAGTGTTCGCCACTCCTGCAATGATAGCTTTAATGGAGCAGACTTCAATGGAAAGTGTTGCGGCTTTTATTCCTGAACAGTATGTGAGCGTAGGAACTGAAGTATCAATTAAACATTTCAAAGCTACTTTGCCAGGAAAAACAGTCAGCTGTTTTTCTAAACTTATCCTTTCACAGGGAAACAAACTGGTTTTCGAAGTTACTGCCAGTGATGAAAGCGGCGTGATCGGAAGTGGCACGCACACCAGGTATATTGTTGATAAACTTGATTTTATCAATAAGCTCAAAAATAAATAATTACGATTACCACACGCTAAATTTTTCTCTTTTGGAACCAACAACCACCGGCACAGCGCCAATGACTTTTATTGCAAAAACCATTTCGGGACTTGAAGAAGTACTCGCTGCCGAAATAGTTGAACTGGGTGGCGCCAATGTGCAGGTTCTCACCCGTGCAGTTAGTTTCGAAGGCGATAAGCGGATGCTTTACAAGGCGAACTATTGCCTTCGTACAGCTCAGCGTATTCTTGTGCCTATCTATTCGTTCCAGATGGCTGATGAGGACGATTTGTATAACCAGGTGACTGCTTATCCCTGGGAAAACCACCTTTCGTTGTTGAAAACCTTAGCCGTTGATGCTGTTGCCAGTGATTCGGAACTTACTCATACCCATTATATTGCCCTGCTAACCAAAGATGCTATCGTTGACAGGTTCCGTACGTTGAATAATGGCCGCAGGCCCAATGTTGACACTGAAAATCCACATGTCCGTATTAATATGCACATCCGCGGCAGTATCTGCGATGTGTCCATTGATAGTTCAGGTGCTTCGCTGCACAAGCGCGGATACAGGGTTTCGAATGCTGAAGCTCCTATGAGCGAAGTACTTGCTGCCGGGCTTATTATGCTTGCTGGCTGGAAACGCGACTGCCATTTTATCGATCCCATGTGCGGGTCAGGGACATTGGTGATTGAAGCGGCCATGTATGCCAATAATTTTCCTGCCGGCATGTACCGCAAGGAGTTTGGTTTTATGCACTGGCCCGATTTTGACCAGGATTTGTGGAACGAGGTAACAACAGAAGAATTAAATAAACAGACAGAATTTGAATACCAGATCATCGGGAGCGATATTTCACCTAAAAATCTGGCATCAGCCCGGGCGAATGTAAAGTCGGCCCGTTTGCATAAAGACATAAAGTTGCAGATAAGTCCTTTTTCGGAAATGAAGCCTCCCGAAGGCGAACCGGGCCTTATCATTATCAATCCTCCTTATGGCGAGCGTATCAGGCTAAACGATATTATCGGGCTATACAAAAGTATAGGCAATACACTCAAGCAGGAATTTCCGGGCTACCATGCCTGGGTGATCAGCAGCGACCAGAAAGCGCTGAGTTTTATCGGACTGCGGCCAACCGCCAAAATACCTGTCTTTAACGGCCAACTCGAATGCCGTTTCGAGCACTTCGATTTGTATAAAGGCAGTAAAAGAGGTCGGTATATGGATGGTGAAAATCCGGATGAAGATGGGCGTGATTATTCGAAAAAGGAAGATAGACCTGACTGGCGAAGCAAAGACGCTCCCGAAGGAGATTTTGATTCACTCGATCCGAAACCGCGCGAATTTAAAGCCCGTGAGTTTAAACCCCGCAGCGAATACAGCGAAAGGAAATCCGCTCGATTTGATAGTAAAGAGGCTAGCGATGACGAAAACAGGCCACCGCGCCGTGAACGCGATTCTGCCGGAAGTGAATATAAATCAAAGGAATTCAAGCCGAGGGAATACAAACCCCGCGACGAAAGCAGTGATGCTGTATTTATTCCCCGCGAGAAAAGAGAATTCAATAAGGAGGACCGGAAAAGTGACAGGCCAGCCCGCGATGACCGCTACAGCAAAGCTGATCGTCCTGAACGCAGAAAAGTTGAAAAAATTAAACTGAAACCTGTTACCCGGATCGAAGAACGGGATGAATATCTTCATCCGAAAAAAATATTTACTGAGGTTACTGACGAAAATACCGATTTATTAAATATTCCTGTTGTACCTGTTCAGGCAGCTGACGCAGCACCAGAACGCGAACCATCAAAAGGGAATAAATTTACCGAACAACGCGATTACAAAATTATGCGTACCCGCGAACTCCGGCCCCGCAAGCCAAAACCGGCTGATAGCGAAGCAGTGAAACCAAAAGTAAAACCGGAACCTGAATCCTCAAAACCGGAACCTAAAACGCCCAAGGCCCCAATCAATTATGATGATCTGGAGGATTAATTGATTTTGAAAGCAGTGTTCACTGTCTTGAATTCCATTGGATAAATGGTTATCTTTGTATGAAAGTTTGAAATTATGACAATAAAAGAAAAAGTGATTAATGGAATTAAAAATTTACCTGATACGGTAGATATTGACGACATTCTTGATCAGATAATGCTTGTAGAGAAGATTGAAAAGGGTGTTGACCAATCAAATAAAAATCAGGTTTTATCAGATGATGAACTTGAAAACCGACTTGGTAAATGGCTCGTTTGAATTGGACTGAATTATCGGTTAACGATCTGATTAACATAGCGGAATTTATTTCAAAAGACTCCGTTAAATATTCCGTAATTCAGATAAAACGCATAAGAGAAAGGGCAAGACTGCTCAAAACACAACCTTTTCTTGGAAGAATAGTTCCTGAAACAAATAATGAATTTATCAGGGAATTAATACTTGGAAACTATCGGATTATTTATAAAATCATTTCAGCAGAAAGAATAGATATTTTAACTATTCATCATTCAGCAAAATTATTGAGAATCGAATTAAAGTAATGGCCCTAACTCCTGTATCTTGAAAATTTTAACCATGATATGGAACTATCAGGTCGAATTCCTGAAAAACCATTTCGGTAATTTATCTGAATTATTTTAGCTATTTTAAAGTTTGACTAACCTAAATTAACCAATCTAATCTCCAAAAATCCATACCTTCGCTTTTCAGGCTCATTAATACTTTATGCGTACCACATTATTTGTAAATGTTTTGCTTCCGTTACCTGTAGCAGGTTATTTTACCTACAGGGTGCCTTTCGACTTCAACGATGAAGTTGAAACCGGCAAACGCGTAGTGGTGCAATTTGGCAAAAAGAAAGTTTATACAGCTTTAATTCACAGTGTTACCGAAAAAGCTCCCAAGGTCGAAACCAAATATATTCTCGGAGTTCTCGATCTGAAACCGGTAGCTAACGAATTCCAGTTCCGGCTTTGGGAATGGATGGCTTCATACTATTGCTGCACGGTTGGTGAAGTGATGAATGCCGCACTTCCTTCTGCTCTGAAATTAGCCAGCGAATCGAAAGTGCGTATTGTTCCGGGGGTGGAACTCAGTACGAAAATTCTTTCGGAAAAAGAATATAACCTGCTGCGTGCTCTAAAGGAAAACGGAGCTTTGTCAATTACTGATGCTTCGCGTTTTGCCGACCTGGTTAAAATTATTCCGCTGATTCATAACCTGATAGAAAAAGGGTATATCGTTACCGAGGAAGAAATCCGTGATCGGTTTACCCCTAAAACACTTTCGTTTATCAAGCTTACCGATGCTTACAGCAGCGAGGAGCAACTTCAGCAGATTTACAATAAACTGGAGCAAAAGGCGCCGAAACAACTCGATTTGCTGATTGAATACATCCAGCTATCGAAAATTATGTCGGCTAACCCGGTGGAGGTTTCGCGAAAGGAATTGTTTGCACGTATCGACGATGGCGCTTCAAAATTTAAAGCACTCGAAAAGAAAGGTGTTTTCGAGGAATATGATAAGGAAATAAGCCGGCTCAATTACCGCCAGGCTACACACACAGCCGAAAGCATTGTGCTGACGAGTGAACAATCACGTGCTCTGCAGGAAATAACCGATTCGTTTTCCTCAAAAAATGTAACTCTGCTTCATGGCGTTACTTCGAGCGGGAAAACCGAGATTTATATAAAACTGATCAGGCAGATGCTGGATGAGGGTAAGCAAGTGTTGTACCTGCTTCCGGAAATTGCGCTCACTTCGCAGATTATTAATAGGTTACAAAAATATTTCGGGAACGAAGTAGGCGTTTATCATTCACGTTACAACGAAAATGAACGGGTTGAAATATGGCAACATGTAGCAGGAACCGGATCGCAATCATTCAATGTTTTGCTGGGTGCCCGTTCAGCTATGTTCCTGCCTTTCAGCAACCTGGGACTTATCATAATTGACGAGGAACACGATGCTTCCTACAAGCAATATGATCCGGCACCGCGTTACAACGCGCGTGATGCAGCTGTTTTCCTGGCAGCCATGCATGGAGCGAAAGTACTTTTAGGTTCGGCCACGCCTGCCATCGAAAGTTTTTACAATGCCAGCCAGGGAAAATATGGAATAAGTACTTTGTCGGAGCGCTTTGGCGGATTATTGCTTCCTCAGATCAAACTTGTCAACCTTAAAGATGAGCACCGGAAGAAAACCATGCAATCCATCTTTTCATCAGCACTGATCCGTGAAATTGAAACTGCGCTGGCAGCAAATGAACAGGTTATCCTTTTTCAGAACCGGCGCGGTTTTTCGTTGCATATCGACTGCGAAAACTGCAGCTGGATACCTCATTGTGTGCAATGCGATGTTTCGCTGGTGTATCATAAAAACCAGAACCAACTCCGCTGTCATTATTGCGGATACACAACCCGTATTCCTGATAAATGCCCCGACTGCGGTCATACTCACCTGGTAATGAAAGGTTTCGGAACTGAAAAGATTGAAGAGGAGCTTTCGCTGATATTCCCTTCGGCACGTATTTCACGAATGGATCTCGACACTACCCGCTCGCGGTTTGCCCATCAGAAACTGATTGCCGCTTTCGAAGAGCGTAAAGTTGATATCCTGGTTGGAACACAAATGGTAACCAAAGGTCTTGATTTTGATCATGTCAGCCTTGTTGGAATACTGAATGCGGATAGCTTGCTTTCGTATCCCGATTTCAGGGCTTTCGAACGCGGATTTCAGCTTATGGCGCAGGTTGCAGGTCGCGCAGGAAGGAAAAATAAACAAGGGAAAGTTCTTATCCAGGCATTTAATCCTTCGCATCCCATTTTGGCAATGGTATTGGAGCACAACTACGAAGCAATGTATCACAGCCAGTTAATTGAGCGCGAAAAGTTTAATTATCCTCCGTTTTGCCGCATTGTTCAACTTTCGCTCCGCCATGTTAATGCTGATCTGATAAACAAAGCTGCCGACGAACTGGCAAAATCCTTGCGAAGGCTGTTTGGAAAAAGAGTTTTAGGCCCTGAGTATCCTACTGTTTCCCGAATCAGGAACCAGTATCTGAAAAATATATTATTGAAATTTGAAAAAGGCATTCCGTTACCAAAAGCCAAAGATGAAATACGGAATGCTATTATAAAACTGAATGCCAACCCGGAATATAAGCAGGTTCGGGTGTTGATTGATGTCGACCCGATGTAAATATTTAACGCTTTTCTGTAAAGATTTTAATGGAAGTATGAGTGTGTTTATAGTGAAAACATGATAAATTTCCGTAATTACCAAGTCCCAAATTCCAAACGGAGTTGTATTGCATGTCTTAGTTCTTGAGATTGGGGTTCTGGATCTTTTTATTAAAACGTGATATTATCCCACTCAAAGTATAAGATAGGTAATTACTACAACAAAATATGGCCAAATAATCGAAATAAACTATATTTGTAAATACAAAAGTCTGTCTTACATTGAAAAGGGGAATCCTGTTTTTAGCTTTTTGCCTGTTGGGTTGGGGAAGCCTGGCTCAGGAACTCCCCTTTAGCCAAAAGGCAAACACCTTTATTCAGCCCGAAGTGACGGATTATAAGGTAATAAAGGCTTTTTTTCAGCCTTATAAAAAAGATACTGCCAAATTATCTTTCGCGTTAAACATGGCAATCGCTAAAAAAGCAGTTGTTATGCAATCGTACCTGTACAATGAATTAGGTACCCGTTACAGAGATCTTTCCAATTATAAAAAATCAGAAGAGTACCATGAGCAGGCGCTGATTCTTGCAAAGCAAACGAAGAACATATATTTAGAAATTGCCGCATATAATATGCTCGGGGTTGTTTACCGCCGCATTGATTCCATTAAACCTGCAATTGATAACCATCAGAATGCATTAAACCTTGTTAATTCCATAAAAGATAAAGATGAGGAGATATTAAGAAGCCAGGCTGTTTCGCTAAACAGCATGGGGAATATCTTTCTGACGCTTAACCAGTTTGAAATGGCAAAAGATAATTTCGTCACTTCGCTGGGGATTGAGAAAAAGCTGAATAATAATCTGGGATTGGCAATCAATTACCAGAATATCGGAGGGGTTTATGAAAGCCAGAACCAGTTGGATTCAGCTATGGTTAATTATAAAAAATCATTGTCATTTAACGAATTAATTGATTCGGACCTGGGAAGGATGATCTGTAACAACAGCATAGGCCAGGTATTCCTGAAACAAAACAAGCCAAAAGAGGCATTTGACTATATTAAGCCTACCATCGAAATTGCGGAAAGACTGGGAGACGACTTTTATACTGCATCTTCATACATAAACCTGGGCTGGGCTTATTTTGAACTAAACGACAATGCAAAAGGAAAAACGTATATAAACAAAGGTCTAGACCTTTCAAAAAACAAAAACTATATCTCTTACATCTCCTCAGCTTATTTATTATTGTCTCAAATAGCAAGATCTGAAAATGATTTTGCTATGGCATTGAAATATAGTGATTTGCATCTGGAATACAAGGAGAAACTTGCCAGTGAGAAAAACTTAAAATACCTTTTTGATTTAATCTCAAAATACGAAAACGAGAACAAAGAAGACGACTTAAGGTTAAAAGACAAAGAATTGGAAATCAGTAGACTGACGATTGAAAAATCTAATAGTCAAAAAAAATATCTTTTCATAGGGCTCATTTTATTGTCATTTTTGGGATTAGTCCTTTTCTACCAGAATAAATCAAGGAAGAATACGAATATCAAATTAGCCGCTTTGAATAACGACCTGGTTGAAGCGAATAAAGTTAGAACAAAGTTTTTTTCTATCCTTAACCACGATTTACGAGCTCCCGTGGCAAGTATCATCCAGTTCCTGCAATTTCAGAAAGAGTGTCCCGAAGAGCTTGATGATGAATTAAGAGAAAGTTTTGAAACTAAAACTTTGGTCGTTGCCGAAAATCTTTTAAGTAATATGGATGATTTATTGCTATGGAGCAAAGGACAAATGGAAGGGTTTAAGCCGCAGATGCAATATATTGAAGTTGACAAACTCTTTGACGATATACAAAGCATGTACGACTACGGTATGCAATACCGGTTTGTATTCATTAATACAAGTAAGATCAGCGTATTTACAGATACAAATTTCCTGAAAACCATTATGAGAAATTTAACCAGCAATGCAATTAAGGCCTTGAATAACAAATCAGAAGGAATTATTACCTGGAAGGCTACCCTGGTTGACAACCTCACGGTTTTATCAATAACCGATAATGGCGTTGGTGCAAAACCTGAACAATTTAGGGCTTTGTATGATGATAAAGCTGAAGTTGGCTCAAAATCAGGACTGGGACTGCACCTCATCAGAGATTTGGCAAAACTATTAAAATGCTCTATTAAAGTAAATTCAAAGCCTGCCGAAGGCACAGAAATTTTATTGATTTTCAACGAGTAATATAATCTCACTCAATGCCTTACGGCAATCTGGATTTGAAATTGAATTAACTACAAGCTAGTATGATGCTATTTAGAATAACCCATGCAGTTCAGCCTGTATCCTTTCAATAATCTTTCCTAAATCCTCAGGGTTTTCCTGGAAATTAATATTGTCCACATCAAAAATCAACAGTTTTCCCGATGTATAACCGTTAATCCAGTTTTCGTAACGTTCGTTCAGGCTTTTGAGGTAATCGAGGCGGATGGATGCTTCGTAATCGCGGCCACGTTTTTGAATATTCCGCACCAGCGTAGGTACATCGGCACGCAGGTAAATCAATAAATCAGGAGGTTGAATAAAGGAAGCCATCAACTGAAATAACGACTGGTAATTGTCGTAATCGCGGGTGGTCATCAGGTTCATGAAATGAAGGTTAGGCGCAAAAATATTGGCATCTTCATAAATTGTACGATCCTGAATCACATTTTTACCGCTTTTGCGGATTTCAACGATCTGGCGGAAACGGCTGTTCAGGAAATAAATCTGAAGGTTGAACGACCAGCGTTGCATATCCTCGTAAAAACTTGGAAGATAAGGATTTGTATCTACATCTTCGTAGTGTGGCTGCCAGCCAAAATGTTTTGCCAGCAAACCCGACAAGGTTGTTTTTCCGGATCCTATATTTCCAGCAATAGCGATATGCATTCCCATAAGTTCAGTTGTTATCAGTCTGCTAATTTATTAAAGAATGTTGGTTAAGAAAAAGGTGATTTGTGTTTTGTTGATAAATAGTTATCGGTGGCCTGAGTTGCAGGGCGGTTTGCGGATCGTACACTTAAACTCTGCAAACCCTTCAAACATTTCAAACCTTTCACCTACCCGATTCCTTACTCACGCTAATAGCCAGTATTCCTTCCACATATTTCCTGTCGTTCGACAGCCGCGGGACTTTATTTTGTCCGCCCAGCTTTCCTTTTTTACGGAACCATTCATAAAATGTACCTTTCTCAACTTGCCGTATTACCGGCAACAGCAGCATAAGGTTATGGTAGCGTTTTGCTTCGTAGTCCGAATTAAGCGATTTCAAAGCATTATCGAGCATTTCGCCGAAGTATTCGATGTTTTCGGGCGGTGTTTCGAACTCGATTACCCATTCGTGAGCTGCTTTTTCGTTGCCATTTAAGAAAATAGGAGCAGCTGTATATTCAGTAATAATAGCGCTGGTTTTCTCACAGGCGGTTACAAGGGCTTTTTCGGCATTGTCAATAATAAGCTCTTCGCCAAAAGCATTGATGAAATTACGGGTGCGGCCTGTGATTTTTATCCTGTAAGGGTCGGTAGTGGTAAACATAACCGTGTCGCCGATTATATACCGCCATAAACCGGCATTGGTGCTGATTACCATAGCGTAATTTACTCCGGGTTCCACCTGCCAGAGAGGTATAGTTACAGGATTGGGCTTTTCGAAATCAGCCATTGGCAGAAATTCATAAAAAATCCCGTAATCAAGCATCAGCAGCATATCGTCGCTATCGAGGCGGTCCTGTATACCGAAAAATCCTTCGCTGGCATTGTACGTTTCGAGGTACTGCATGCCCGGCGGACAGATTTTGCGGAATTGTTCGCGGTAGGGAGAAAAACTTACCCCGCCATGAATGAAAAGTTCGAGGTTAGGCCATACTTCCTGAATGTTTTTGGCACCGGTGATTTCGAGGATTTTATTCAGCAGCACCAATGTCCACGAAGGCACTCCTGTAATGTTGGTTACATCTTCATCCTTGGTGATCATAGCCATTCGATACAGCTTTTCTTCCCATTCGTCCATCAGCGCCACGCTCATATCGGGAGTACGTATGAGTTGTACCCAGAACGGAAGATTTTCCATTAAAATGGCCGAAACATCGCCGTGGTAGGTATCGGCAAACTCGTTATCAGTCTGATAGCTGCCACCCATTCCCAGCACTTTGCCGCTGAAAATCATGGATTCGGGATTGTTGTTGCAATAGATGGAAAGCAAATCCTTGCCACCTTTCATATGGCATTCTTCCAGCGCTTCGGCGGTAACCGGGATAAATTTACTTTTATCGCTTGTAGTGCCCGAACTTTTGGCAAACCATTTTACTTCCGAAGGCCAGAGGATATTGTTTTCGCCTTTCCTGAGCCTGTCGATATAGGGTTTCATATCATTGTAATCGCTCAAAGGCACACGTTTGCAATATTCATCAAACGTGTTTATGGAACGGTAGTCGTATTTTAAACCCCATTCGGTATCGCGTGCGGTATGCAGCAGGTTTTCGAACCATTCCTCCTGCACCTCGTGCGGGTATTTCATAAACAAATCTATCTGGTGGATACGTTTTCGTATAAACCACGATATCACTGAATTAAATAAGGTCATAGCTTTATATGATCAATTGGTTCGATTTCCCAAAATTAAGCAATAATCCGGAGTGGGAACACGAATTTTTAAAAGGGAACACGAATTTACACGAATATAAAAAACACGAATTTTCACGAACGTATTATCCAATCTGTCTAATTTTTTCGAAAACTCAATTCGTGCTAATTCGTTTAATAAGTGAAAATTCGTGGACCAATTAATTAGTGCTAATTCGCCTAATTCGTGTAAATTCGTGGATCATTTTATTCGTGGACCATTTAATTTGTGGATCATTTAATTCGTGGACCTTTAAATCCCATTCACATGCAAAAACGCAACGCCCTTATTGCCGGTGCCACCGGACTGGTTGGTAAAAGCCTTCTGAACCAACTATTGGCTGACGATAACTATGAAAAAGTCGTAATAATCACTCGAAAAGCTATGGATGTCAACCATCCGAAGCTCATTCAGAAACTCATTGATTTCGATTCCGTTGAATCATTAATATTTGATTTTCAGGTTGATGATGTGTTTTGTGCTCTGGGAACCACCATCAAAACCGCCGGTTCGCAGGATGCATTTTATAAAGTGGATTATACGTATGTGGTAAACCTGGGCAAATGGTGTGCTTCGAATGGCGTAAAGCGGTTTCTGATAGTCAGCGCCATGGGTGCCAGTCCGAAATCGGGAATATTTTACAACCGTGTAAAAGGCGAAATGGAAACGGCTGTCAGTAAGTTAAGTATTCCGCAAATACAGATTTTCAGGCCATCGCTTCTTATGGGCAACCGCAGCGAAAAGCGCGGAGGCGAAAAATTCGCTCAAATTATGATGGGAGGATTAGGTTTTCTGTTCGTTGGTCCGTTATTGAAATACAAAGCAATACATGCAGATGTAGTAGCAAAATCAATGATAAAAGCAGCAAAGCTGGATATAGAAGGATTCAGGGTTTATGATTCGGGAGAAATGCAGGGAATGTAAAGATGTCGGATGTCGGATTTTAGATGTTTGAATGTTGATTGTGATGTTGAATTAAAAGCCTGTCATATATTTATTTTCACAGTATAATATACCCATTTAACTCCCGTTAGTATACCTGAGTCAATTACCTCAATTTGAAATTGTTTTTTATAAACTGAAGTTTTTTTATTCTATCCTACCTAACTAAAGGTATT
>CAZOXJ010000004.1:10897-53467 GCA_964583325.1 uncultured Lentimicrobiaceae bacterium | reverse complement strand
GAGGCTGCCGAAAGGTGGCCTCTTTTCTTTTAGTCTGTCAGATAATAACTCCCATTCGATATTTTTTTCGAAAAACGATATATTTGCAAAAAACTGAATATGGATATTTGGGTTAAAATCATAATTTTTGCAATTATTTTGCATTTGGTCTTAGGTTTTGGATGGCTGATTTATAAGCTGTCGCCAAGGAAGAAAACCGCTAAAGATCAAAATGAACTGAAGTAATAAATCGCCCCAGTTAAAATCTTAACTACGCTCGATTGCAAAGGATTGGATAAACTGAAGATGCATATTCACTTTCTTGGATTTGGGCAGAAAGTTTTCAGCTAATACTCCTGGAAGCTCAGCGCAACGCAATTGTGCCAGCAATGAAAACAGATTCCAAAGATTTGGCTCTGACTGTGCTTGAACAACTATCCAATCAACCAATAAAACAGCATAAGATTAACCTATTCAATGATCATTTTCGTAACAGTAATAATTCCTGCCGCATTCATGAGTTTACAAATATAAATCCCGGGCGCCAGTGAACCTTTTTCAATAGTAAATGATACTGAATTTCTTGTAATAACAGGATAAAACTGTTTTCCCAATAGATCATAAACGTTAATCCTGATCATTGACAGTTGCTGCGGATTGAGGTTTGCAATAGTAAGCTCCGCTTTATTGTTAAATGGATTTGGGGTGAGTTTGGTATCAATTCCGGATTTTTGTCCGGTTCTGATTCCTAAAAAAGCATTTTGCCTTACCCACATCTGATGAAAAGTTGAAGGTGTATAATTACATGGATAATTATCAACTTCCCATCTGACAGTGCAGTTCGGGTCAACCCCACCCAGAAACCAATGGTATGCCGATCCTGTCCATAAAGGATAAGCAGTCATTGCATAATCACCCATATCCGAAACCGTGCGATCAATAGAAGCTGGCAAAAATGAACTATGTCCTGCAAATGCTGTATAATTATCCTTGATTCCTTCCGTTGATCCTGACCCAGTTTTAAAATATGAAACAGTGCCTATATGTGATGTTTTAAAGTCGATAACACGCGAATGATCAGATGTAACACCATAAAACCTGACTTCATCAAATGCCAGTGTACTCATCACTTCAGTACCGGCATGCCCCCAGTAAACAGTATTGCTCTCATCAAAACCTAAAACGGTTTGTCCCTGAATTGGAAGACCATCAGTATAAACTTTTAAGTCGGGACTGGTATTCTCAAGATGATTATAGTTCAGTACTAAAGTCCAGCCACCGCCGTCAGTTGTCATATCGCACTGGCAATTCATCGGAAGCATCGGCCCATTCCCGTCAGGATCAATCAGATATACTCCACTTGAAGCCGATGAATTAAAGAAATGTATCTCACTGCAATTTTTATAAGGCTGAGCATTCAGTATACTTACACAGAGAAATACCGAAATAAAACATGTAAAAAACACTCTTGCAAACTTTGCAATACTAAGTTCATTAATTTTTTTCATAACGATCTTTTTGTCATAGTTTGACTTAATTCAGGAATAAATATAATTGGTGGGCGGAGTTTCAAGCCAGGAAAACAAAATGTGCGAAAAATCAGGAATCATTGATCAAAGTTAAGTTAATATTTGGGAATTGGAATTTTATATTATATAAATCAGATTATTCCGGTATAATTTATTTAAAGAGTTTATGTGGGTATACTTAACCAGAAACTACTGCCTGATTCATAATATTTAAGTTAGTGCTTTGCAAAAAACACCAGAGTCATAAAATAGCCTTACCTTACCGCAAAAATTGATTTGATTCAGCCTGTCTTTTATAGTTAATCAGATTAAATCTATCTTTAATAATTTGATCAATATGTGTTTTTCAGCAGAAGCCAGTTTCACAGGAGGGGTAATTATTTCAGCTATCGGAGTTGTGGTTATTACTAAAGTTCACAAACCATCACAGCTGCTGTTTGGCTGTATTCCAATATTTTTTGGCATACAGCAATTCACCGAAGGCATGCTATGGATAAGCATTCCAAATCCGGATTATAATAATATCCGTATATTTTCGACTTATCTTTTTCTATTTATGGCTGATGTATTATGGCCGGTGTTAATCCCAATATCTATACTTCTGATGGAAGAAAACAAGCGCAAGAAAAAGATAATCAGGTATTTGTTTTTTATCGGTCTCATTGTGTCACTCTATTACTCTTATTGCCTGGTATTTTTAAATGTTACACCCCAAATCATGGGTTACCACATTAAATATAACAGTGACTTTTCGAAACTTATAGCAATACCGGCATTTATTCTTTACCTGCTTGCAACAATCCCACCGCTTTTTATTTCAAGCATTAAGCGCATGCATGTTTTCGGAATGTTTATGCTTCTATCTTGCCTGGTTACAGCTATTTTTTTTACGCAATACCTCACTTCTGTCTGGTGTTTTTTTGCTGCACTTATTAGTGGAGTTATCTACTGGATACTCAACGACTCTAGAAAAGAATTTCGTTTTAAACAGATTGAAGTATTGAAGAATGCACTTGCTAAAAACAACTAATAAACGGCATCCATTCAGTGCATTACAATAAAGCAATTTGTTCAGGATTAACATAATTAATGCTCACCTCGCCGGAAAGTAGTATCTTTGAGCACTTTACCAATTGGGATTCCAAAAAAGTTAGTAATTATTGAAAAAGGTTAATGGTTCCTTTTTCAACTAATGCAATGTTAACTTTTAGTTTATCACAATCAATCAATACCAACAAACCATTATCCATTAACTGATTTTTTAATGAATACGTTCGAAAATTTTAACATGTCGAAACCCCTGCAAAGCGCAATCGCTGATCTGGGTTTCGATACAATGACACCCATACAGGCAGAAGCCTATTCAGTAATTCTTTCGGGTAAAGATGTTGTAGGCATAGCACAAACTGGTACCGGTAAAACACTCGCCTATATGCTTCCGATCCTGCAGGATTTAAAGTTTTCGA
Organism: uncultured Lentimicrobiaceae bacterium; assembly: GCA_964583325.1. Lineage (GTDB taxonomy): Bacteria > Bacteroidota > Bacteroidia > Bacteroidales > UBA4417 > UBA4417. The sequence continues at coordinate 50,493 of CAZOXJ010000004.1, read as the reverse complement.
AGCAATTGAACCCTCGCATACTGGTATTGGTTCCTACCCGTGAACTGGTAATACAAGTAGTTGAAATGGCGGAAAGTTTTGCTAAAAACATGACTATCCGTGTTTTAGGAGTTTATGGAGGAGTGAATATAAACACGCAGAAACAGAAAGTAGCTCAGGGTGCTGATATACTTGTTGCTACTCCTGGCCGGTTATACGATCTGGCGTTATGCGGAGCTTTACAGTTGAAAGGTATCACAAAACTTGTCATCGATGAAGTTGATGTTATGCTTGATCTGGGGTTTCGTTTCCAGTTGACAAATATCTTCGAACTCCTACCGAAGCGTAGGCAAAATATCATGTTTTCGGCCACCATGACCGATGAAGTTGCAGCACTTATTGACGACGATTTTGTTACGCCAGCTAAAATATCAATTGCGTTAAGCGGCGAACCTTTGAAGAATATCGCCCAGCAATGCTTTGAAGTACCGAATTTTTATACCAAAGTAAATCTGTTATCTCACCTGGTGCACGACAGAAACGAGTTTAGTAAAGTTTTGGTGTTTGTTTCGAATAAAAACAATGCGGATCGTTTATTTAAAGCCATGGAAGAAAAACATGGTTCAGAAACAGGAATAATTCATTCAAATAAAACACAGAATTACCGATTCAAATCCATTAAGGAATTTGATGAAGGTAAAAACAGGATACTGATTGCAACCGATATTATTGCCCGTGGCCTCGATCTTGATAAAGTAACTCATGTTATCAATTTCGACACGCCTAATTTTCCGGAAAATTATATTCATCGAATCGGTCGTACCGGGCGGGCTGAACAGCTGGGAAAATCAATTTTGTTTTATACAGAAAAGGAAGAAGAAGCCAAAAACAGGATTGAAGAATTAATGTCGTATCAGATTCCTTTAATTGATTTCCCTGATGAAGTTGGAATTTCTAATCAAAAAACTCCCGAAGAACGTGAAGATGCTGGCGATAAGAAAAATCCATTCCGCAATGAGAAAAAAATAGTGCTGGCGCCTGGCTTTCATGCAAAAAAAGCTAAAAACATGAAAACCAACCAGGGAGGATCATATAGAAAAGATTTAGCCTTAAAATATAAGAAGCCGAAAACAAAAGGTGATAAAACGTTCAAAGGACAGGACAAAAAGAGAAAATAGGAGTTTATACCTTCTTTGAATTTATTTAAAAACACATAAACAAGTAGGCTGGAGAGAAATATCTTATACTAATCAATAAAAAAGGGCAGTAATTTTTTTTACTCCCTTTTTTTATATATTTGCCCCACCCAATCATATGGAAATATGTTTGTTTGTTCATTATAAAATATTTCCGTATTAACCAAATTATCAACCAATTATCCTAAACCAGCTTAACTCATGGCAATTGCAGTAAACAGACCCGGTATCAGTATTGACCTCAATCAATACGGAATTAAAGGGGTTGAACAGGTATATTACAACCTGGCGTATGAAGATCTTTTTCAGCACGAAATGAATCCTTCACTCGAAGGTTTCGAACGAGGCAAATTATCAAACCTTGGAGCCGTAAATGTTGATACAGGTGTATTTACAGGTCGCTCGCCAAAAGATAAATACATTGTTCACGATTCTGTTTCCGAAAATACAGTTTGGTGGTCAACCATTGGCAAAAATGATAATAAACCTGTTTCAACTGATGTATGGAACCATCTGAAAATGGTTGCCCAAAAGGAACTGTCGGACAAAAAGCTTTACGTGATGGATGCCTATTGCGGTGCCAATCCCGATACACGATTAAAAGTCCGTTTTATTGTTGAGGTTGCCTGGCAGGCTCATTTCGTAAAAAATATGTTTATCCGCCCTTCGGATGAAGAACTGGTAAATTTTATGCCTGATTTTGTAGTATTAAACGCTTCAAAAACAACAAATCCTGATTGGAAAGAGCAAGGACTTAATTCAGAGAATTTTGTAGTATTTAATCTTACCGAACGTATGTCGCTTATTGGCGGTTCGTGGTATGGTGGCGAAATGAAAAAAGGGATTTTCTCCATGATGAATTATTACCTTCCTTTACAGGGGATTGCCGCCATGCATTGCTCTGCCAATATGGGTAAAGATGGCGATGTAGCTATTTTCTTCGGTCTTTCAGGCACAGGAAAAACAACACTCTCTGCTGACCCTCACCGTGCGCTTATAGGCGACGATGAGCATGGCTGGGACGATGATGGTATTTTTAATTTCGAAGGTGGCTGTTACGCCAAAACTATAAACCTGAGTAAAGAGAACGAACCTGACATTTATCATGCAATCCGGCGCGATGCTTTACTCGAAAACGTAACAGTAGCGGACGATGGAACAATTGATTTTTCGGATAGTTCAAAAACTGAAAATACGCGCGTTTCCTACCCTATTTATCATATCGAAAATATTGTAAAACCGGTTTCGAAAGGCGGACATGCTACCAAAGTGATATTTCTTACAGCTGATGCATTCGGAGTATTGCCTCCTGTTTCAAAACTAACTGATGAGCAGACAAAATATCATTTTCTGTCGGGATTTACCGCCAAACTTGCCGGTACCGAACGTGGTGTAACTTCCCCACAACCTACTTTCTCAGCATGTTTTGGAAATGCCTTTCTAACTCTGCATCCAACTAAATATGCAGTCGAACTTGTGAAACGTATGGAAAAATCAGGTGCGAAAGCTTACCTGGTAAATACAGGTTGGAACGGAACCGGAAAACGTATCTCCATCAAAGATACCCGCGCCATTATTGATGCAATCCTCGACGGCTCCATTGATCATGCACCCACTAAAATGATCCCTTACTTTAACCTCGAAGTGCCAACCGAACTGCATGGTGTTAATCCTGCAGTGCTCGATCCAAGAGATACGTATGAACAAGTGGCAGCATGGAATGAAAAAGCGACAGATCTGGCTAAACGATTTATCGACAATTTTGTTAAATACACTGATAATGAAGAAGGCAAACGACTTTTAGCTGCCGGTCCACAGTTATAACATCAAACTTATGCTCAGGAGCCAAAGATTCAGGGATACTTATTCCCCGGATTTTGGCTTCTGAGCTTTTTTTTAAGGTTCAAGCCTAAAAGGGAAATATCAAGTGGAAATTCCAAGTCCCAAATTCCAAGTTCCAAAAACCAAAATCCAAAATTTTACATTAATCATAACTCGTCAATCGTAATTCGTACATTGTAAATCGCACATTTCACATTTAACATCCCACATCCCACATTTAACATCCCACATCATTAAGATCCTTTCAATGAAATGTCGAACACAATGCGGTGCCTGCTGCATTTATCCTTCCATTAGTTCGCCCATTCCCGGAATGCCTGATGGCAAACCAGCAGGAGAAAGGTGTATTCATTTAACGGAAGAATTGGAGTGTGGAATTTTTAATAACCCGCTTAGACCGGCAGTATGCATTGGATTTAAACCAGAATTGCTGTTCTGCAAAAACTCCGCCGAAGAAGCCAGAGAAGTGTTCGAATGGCTTATGAAAGAGTAAAAATCATTTCCCCTATAAGACGAATAATCTGCTTCTTTTTTTATCAATTGTCAATGCTGAAGTTAAAATTACGCTAAAACATGTTCTATATCATACTGTTAATCAGCATGTTAAAAATTATTTACAAACATTAATATTTATTATAAATATACCTTATCTTTGCGATCAACTTTCATTTTAAATAATTTTTAATACCCATTACAATGTCTACTGGAAAAGTAAAATTTTTCAATCAGCAAAAAGGTTTCGGCTTTATAGTTGATGATGAAACTGCAAAAGAAGTATTTGTGCACGTTACCGGCCTGATCGACAAAATTAAAGATGACGATTTAGTTAGCTTTGAGGTTGTTGAAGACCGCCGCGGTCCAAAAGCAATCAATGTTAAAATGCAATAATTAAGCATTGAAGTTCCTCTACTCAAGCTTCCGAAAGGAAGCTTTTTTTTTGTCTTTTCCTCACAGAATAGAATCACAAGACTCCATACAAATTCTTTTAGCCTTAATCCCGGCCATTCTTGCTACTTTTGCAATTATTACATCTAATTAATATTTTTCCGCATTGAACTACCTCCAGGTCGATAACTTATCCAAAGCCTACGGCGAAAAGATACTTTTCCGCAACATCAGTTTCAGTATTGATAAAGGCCAGAAAGTGGCTCTCATTGCCCGTAACGGCACAGGAAAGAGCTCACTTATGCATATTCTGGCAGGACTCGAAGCTCCGGATTCAGGCAAAATCACTACCCGCCGCGATCTCCGCATCGACTATCTGCAACAAAACCCGCAACTCGACGAATCAAAATCCATACTTGACACTATTTTTGCAACAGGTACCGGGCTAATAAAAGTTATTCACGATTACGAATATGCTCTTGAACAGGTTAAACATAATTTGAGTCCCGAAAGCGAAAAACTTTTAAACCAAAGCATGGCCGAAATGGATGCTTCGGGTGCCTGGGATTACGAAACCAGGGCACGAGAAATTTTAGGGCAGTTTGCCATCAACGATTTATCTCAAAAAGTTGGAACTCTATCCGGAGGTCAGCGTAAAAAGATAGCTCTGGCAAGGGCTTTACTCGGCAATCCGGATCTTTTATTACTTGATGAGCCTACCAATCACCTTGATTTCGAAATGATTGAATGGCTCGAGGATTACCTTTCGCGCGAATCGTTGAGTTTGTTATTGGTTACCCACGACAGGTACTTTCTCGATAATGTTTGTGATAGTATTCTGGAAATGGATCAGAATTCGATTATCACTTATAAAGGAAATTATACGTATTATCTCGAAAAGAAAGCTGAAAGACAATTCACAGAAGACCAGTCAGTTGAAAAAGCAAAAAACCTGTATCGTACAGAACTTGAGTGGATCAGGCGTATGCCAAAAGCAAGAGGAACAAAATCGAAAGCGAGGATCAATTCGTTCGATGAACTTCAATCAAAAGCCAAATTTAAACGAGATGATAAAACTATTCAATTTGGGGTTAATGTAAACCGACTGGGAGGCAAAATCGTTGAAATAAACAACCTTAGCAAAAATTTTGGCGATTTTAAAGCGGTTGATGACTTTACTTATATTTTTCAGCGGGGTGAGAAAATTGGGATTGTCGGGTTGAATGGTACCGGGAAAAGCACTTTTCTCAACCTGATATCCGGAAGGCTTACACCTGATAAAGGTAAAATTTCAATCGGGCAAACCGTTGTCATGAGTTATTATACCCAGAATGGATTGCAGTTAAATGAAGACAAACGGGTTATCGACATAGTAAAAGATGTTGCAGAAGAAATTCAATTGACTAAAGGCAGCATGTCGGCATCGCAGTTCCTTCAGCATTTCGATTTCAGTTACCCGGTTCAGCAAGCCTATTTCAGTGCACTTAGCGGCGGTGAACGACGCAGGTTGTACCTGTTGCTTCAACTTATCAAGAATCCGAATTTCCTGATTCTGGATGAACCGACTAATGATTTGGATATATATACGTTACAGGTCCTTGAAGAGTTTCTGAATGATTTTGCCGGATGTGTCCTGATTGTGTCGCACGATCGTTTTTTATTGGATAAACTTTGCGATCATGTTTTTGTGTTTGAAGGTGAAGGCAAAATCAAAGATTTTTTTGGAAACTATACTGATTATTACCAATGGCGCATGAAAGAGCTGAAACAAGCTCAGCGCTCCGAAAAAACTGTTAAAGAAGAGAAGCCGGTAAGTAAAGAGAAAAAAACTTCATCGAAGCCAACGTATAAACAGGTAAAGGATTTCGAAAACCTTGAAAAGGAAATTCATCACCTCGAATCGGATAAGGATAAAGTTATTGAGAGAATGAATTCAGGTTTGGAATCACCTGAAAGTCTGACCGAACTTTCGAAAAAATACAATGATTTGCTTGAAAAAATTGATGAAAAAACTATTCTCTGGATGGAATTGGGCGAAATAATGGAAAGTTCAAATACTTAAAAATGGTTTGAATTCTCTGCTTCAAAAATCAATCAATGCTTGCCTGAAAAGCTGATTTCGTAATTTATAAAAAAAGAAAAACCCCGGTAAGTTGCCGGGGTTTTCAATTTAAATGATCTGTTGCCTTAGTTTTGGCCTAACATCACAGGCATTACAAGCATAAGGATATCCTCGTCAGGATTATCATAGTTGGAAGGAACAATTATTCCGGCACGGGTTGGACCCGATAGCTGGAAACAAATTTCCGGTGTTTCGAGGTTATTTACCATTTCGAGAAGGAACCTTGAGTTGAAACCAATTTCCATGTCATCACCTGAATAGGTGCAGGCAAGGCGCTCAACGCCTTCGTTTGAGTAATCGATATCTTCGGCATTCATCAGAAGTTCCTGACCGTTAATACGCAACCTTACCTGGTGTGTTGACTGATTGGCAAAAGGTGAAAGCCGTTTTACGGAACTTATAAAAAGTCCTCTGTCAACGATAAGTCGGTTTGGATTATCTTTCGGAATAACAGCTTCGTAAGCCGGGTAACGACCTTCGATCAGGCGGCTGAACAATTTCACACCGTTATAAGCGAAAGCAGCATTTGTTACATTATACTCAACCTGTACATTTACATCTTCCAGGGCAAGCAAACTTTTCAGTACATTCAATGGCTTACGTGGAATAATGAATGAGGTAGAAATACCTGATTTGGCATCATTCCGGCGGTAACGTACCAGTTTATGCGCATCAGTAGCTACAAAGGTTATATAATCGGGCATGATATCGAAGTACACTCCACCCATTGCCGGCCTTAGTTCATCGTTACCGGTGGCAAATACCGTTTTGGTAATTCCGGCACCTAAAATTGACGATGAAATTTCAAAAGAGGTTGTTTCGTCAAGCAGAGGAAGTTCCGGATAATCATCAGCATTATGGCCGGTAAGTTTATATTTTCCTTCGGTAGAGAGGATTTCTATCGCAAGTGTATTGGTATCAATATTAAACGTGATCGGTGCATCAGGAAGGTATTTCAAAAAATCGAGAAGCAACTTGGCTGGAATGGTAACTTTGCCTGATTCGTCGGCCATAGAAGGCTCCAGTGTCATGATCAGCGTAGTTTCCAGATCAGTTGCTGTAATATTAAGGGTAGTATCGTTGAGATCAAACAAAAAATCGTCCAGAATTGGCAATGTATTGTTTGTGTTAATAACTCCACTCAGAAACTGTAGTTTCTTGAGCAGTGCCTGGCTATTGATAATAAATTTCATAGTATTTTGTATTTCAGTTATTTACAGGTAATAAATTTAACAGCGTAAATGTATGAATCTTAAACCGAATTTTAAAATTCGATGGTACTAAGATATTAACATTAAATGAACTATTTCGATAATTTTTATTTTTTTCTGAAGGTGAGTTTGCTTTCTTCACCTTTAAGCAAACGAGTGATATTTTTATGGTGAGTTACAGGTATAAAAACAGCAATAAGTGCTGCCAACACGATCAGATATACGTTCTGCTCGTGGAATACGAATATGGCAAGAACAGCAAAAAGTATTGAACCAGTAACCGATGCCAATGAAACATACCGTGTAACAGCTACTACCAAAACAAACCAACCCAGCACAATAAGAAAAATGTAAGGTGTGTACAATGCAAGGATCACTCCTACCAGCGATGCAACGCCTTTGCCACCTTTAAATCCGGTAAAAACTGGAAAAACATGTCCCAGCACCGCCGCAGCACCTAAAACAATCTTGTAATCAATTAATTGCGAATGAGAAAGTGAATCCGAAGCAAATACATATGCCAGAGATACTGCACCCCAGGCTTTGGCAATATCAAGAATCATTACTATAATTCCGGCTTTTGTTCCAAGCACTCTGAGTGTATTGGTTGCTCCGGCATTTCCACTTCCCTGTGTGCGAACATCGGTATTGTAAAACCATTTCCCGATCCATACAGCCGAAGAAAATGAACCCATAAGGTAAGCTACAATTCCTCCTGTAATAAGTAGTAAATATTGATTCATGTCTTTCTCCTGTTCAATTTCAAGTAAATCAGTTAATTGTATTTCATTATGTTTTATAAAACGGATTCCCGTTTTAAATCTCAGGTGATAACTCTACCATTTTTCGAGTGCTAAGCTACTTCAATCTACTCAAAAACCAAATTAGTCCTCTCCTGCAGCCTGTTTCATCTTACGCAGGAAAGTAGCTTTCTTTTCGCCGGTGCCAATAATAAACTGGTAACTCGGTTTTCCTTTTTCTCCTTTTATAAGCCGCTGGTCTTCCTTAAGACCTACAAGTTTATCATTGAAAGCTTTGTTCGAAGATAAAACCTGCATAGTTCCATTGGCATAAGCGAAGAAATACCATTGATTTTCGTCGGGCTCGAAGTAGAAGTTTAAGATATCACCTGAGCGGCGTTTTCCTATCTCAATATACCCTTTAACCTGCTTATTCACAGGAAGTTTACCTAAATTACTTATTCCAATAGGGCCCTTGCTGATAAACGACCGAAGATCTTTGTTCCAGCTTAATTGAAGTCCGGTAAGAACCATGGTATGGTTCAACACTTCGGGAAATTTCCGGTATTGTCCGTAGAGGCTTAACTCTGTAAGAATTTTATCCGCCTCTTCCTGCCCGACAAATTCGCGTAACGAACGGGTATAATTGAGGCCTGTAACATCAAGACCTTTGGCTTCGGAAGCATTTAATGCATCCGCAAATACTTTTAAAGCTTCTTCCGAAAAGAAAAAATCAAGGGCACTAAGAATATTGAGAGAAGTGGAATCAACCATCGAAAAATAGTTTATTTCCCCGGCCGACTTCATTTGGAGCCTGCCCAGATTGGTTGCAATCTGCATCTTACCTTCGCCTGTTAACACGCACCGCGCTGTATTAAAGGTAAGCATATTACCGGTAAGTAAAGGATTACGGAGTTTGGCAGAGTCGGCCACTCTGTATTCAGCTTTTTGTGGGAAATAGGAAACATATCCCCCGGCGCTGAGAATATCGGGATCAGTAATATTTTCAGCTTTTACAAAAAAACCGGGGCGCACATTGTTTTCAGTAGTTGAATAATAAATGGAAACGCGCAATTGTCCATTTCCTGTATTCTCAGGATCGTCAGTTACCGGAATTAAAATATTTTTTGGATCGAGCTGAGTACGGAGTTTTATCCATTCTTTTTGAAGCGCATAACATTCATGCATGTATTGGTAACCTCCTTCAAAATAAGTGAGTTTTGTCGATGCATTAATCTCGAGCTTACCTTTGAAACGGAAATACCTGTTCAGCATAAAATTCATTGAATCACTGATTGCAGCACCTGCAAAAGTTTCACCATTGCTATTTACCTCAATCGTATTTATTTCGAGTGTTGTAACATCACCATCGGAAGGAGTGTAATCGTACAAACCATTAGCCACATAGCGTTTTCGCGAAGCAATATTTACATTGGCGTTATAAAATTTATGATAAAGGCTTGTTCTGTTAGCAAGAATTTCTGCTTGCTTCAGTTCGGTAATTCTTCCATCCTTACCTACTGAAAGTTTGGCATTGAATGGGAAAACAGCCGCATCAGCTACCTTGATAATCCGGGCATCCTCTACTTCCAACAAGTTGGTATTTAGATCATAAAGTGCGCGAAGAGCAAAAAAGCTAAGCGAATCCTGTTTGGGATCAGTTGAAGTATATATTTCTTTTCCCGGATCGAAAGCCACAAGTTCCTCGGGTTTCATTTTGTAATATTCTTCACGCGAAAAATTTGTTTTATTGATCAGCTGAAGTTGCTTTTTGTCCATCAGCCAGTCGAATTCATTTACAACGCACTGATATTGAATAAACGGGAACTCCATAAGTGCACCTTTTCCAGTAGCAACAAAATGCCCCTGGCGGGTAGCAAAATCAATTGCTGCCCTGAAAACGTGTACACGGAGTGCTTCTTTTTTGCGGTCGTCAGTTAAAAGTTTAAAATCGGAAGTATCCGAGGTAAAAGCATCTGTTTTAAAATTATATGTTTGCGAGTTTACTTCAGCATTTTCGAACGTAAACTGCCCTCTCCCTTTCAATCCTGTTGGAGTAACTGCCAGTGCTCCATTCAGTTTGGCATGGTTATTAAACATGCTAATGGAATCCTTTTCCGAATTCTGAACGGTCATAAGGTCATCACCGGGGACCCATTTTATATTGGCGTCATTCACTTTTGCATCAGGGAACTCATATTCACCACTTACTCTTGCAAGTTGGTAGTTTTTCACCTTAGCTGATGTAGAGTCAGGTGTAAAAAGGAAGTCTTTTGATTCGGTTACCGAACTCAGGTAGTTCAAACGACCGGAACCTCTTAATCCACGATTGCTTAGCATGAGAGTATCGGCATAATTACCTTTTCCTCCGTACACAGGCAATCCTGGCTCGGGTATCACCCTTTTAAAACCTAACGAATAATCTTTCTGTACTTTTAATACTTCATTGATATCAGGAAAAATACCAGCTGAAACAAGGGTTCCGTCAAACCGGATATCCTCCGGTGGAAGAGAGTTTATGCTATCCATCGAAAACGGATCAACCCTGAAATAGAAATTCTTTTTTTTATAAACACCCTTAACAATGTCCTTCCGTTCGAAATACACAAAACTGGTATCCTTACTTATGAGTAATGGAAAATGGTGCAGCATTTTTCTGCCTGATTTACTGTCGGGAGAATCAATAAACAACTCGCCGTTCATGTTGGCAAGTACGTTCTTCACCTGAACAAAAGGCCGGTAACCATTTGAATTTGGACTCCACGCCGGCACAATCATCATGGCCGAATCAATCTGAGGCATACTCAGCGAAAACTTTTCGTAATTAAATGTACAGGCATTGGCAAGAAAATCAAATAACCCTGCATGAACGCGCCCTGTGAATGAAAAGTCGCGATTTTTACTCACAATAACTTTTCCATCGCGTGGCACAACATACACGTATTGCGAATCGCTGACCATAACCTGTTTTACACCTTCAATAGACAATCGAAGATTTTTCAGATCAAGTTTTGCATTTGAACCTTTCTCTACATAGGATTGAAATTGAAGAATATCACTGTCCTTAACGCCCGAGCGTGCCGCCAGATATTCATTTAACCTCGGTTGAACCACTGCCAGCTCGTGATCAATGTCATAGTATAAAAAACCTGCATTTGCAAGCTTAATAAGCTGAATCCGAATTTGTTCCACAGGTTTCTTTGCCCAGGCAGCAAAATCCTCGGCGTAAAACCTGTCGGTATTTCTTTTCCGGATATATCCCGAAACTAACATAGCCGGGTTGATATCATCAATACCCTGCAATTTATCAAAACGGTAAGAAGAAAAATAATCAGAAGATTCGAAGAGAGCTTCACTCTTAGTCCGCATTCCTTTAATATCTTCAAAATTCATGAATTCTTCATTCAGTTTCCAGTAAATGGCACCGCTATACATATCAAGCCGATGATAGGTATTAAAGAACGGGCTCTGACCTATTCCTTCATCCTCTCTGCTCATTATGAGTTCGTTGTTTGACAGGTTATAGCGCACCTGCAATCCCGGGTGAAAAATCGAATCATCCTCGAAATACATAACAGTGGCTGCCCTGGCCGATACAAACCTGTCGGGGCGTATAACAAACTCTGAAGAACGAAAAGTAATAAACAGCTTATTGTTATGCTTAATTTCGATCCGGGAAAAACCATCATCCGATGGAGTACCAATAACTTTGGAACCTGCCAGATTGAATCCACCGAAAAACTCAATATCTTTAAAGAGGTTGATATATACCTGGTTTCCCTTATACATGGTAAATTTGGGAAATGTAGCTTTATCGGCAGTAATATCTACCATAGCTTTGTCTTCCAGTTTCCCGGTAAGGAATTTCTTAAAATAACCGCCATGGTATAACAATACAGAGTCAGCTGTATAAGTAATTGAACGCGTATCAACCCGGTATCCGGCCAGTTTTGCATAAACTACATCCCGTGCCAGGCCAGTGCGTTCCCAATAAACGGTACCGCCATTTCCGATCCAGAAATGAGTTAAAGGATAGTAACTGCCTTTTGTTTCATAAATACAGGCGCTGTCATTACGCACTACGCAGGCAAGAGTTCCCGAAGAAAAAATAAAATACGGAACACTGTCGAAAGCAAACTTATAGGTTCCGTTCCTGACATACCATGCTTCAGTATTTGTTTGCATAAATGCTTTTTCCCTGAGAAGAAGTTCCGTTTGTGTAAAATAACGGAGTATGGTGCGGGATGGATTTTTCCCTTTCAGGCAATAGTTAACGCTTTTATGAAACAATTCGAAAGTTCCCTGATCCGCATCTTGCTTTACCAGGAGTGCAACAATTTTTAAATATGAAACATAATATGGCGCAATCTGTAACTTTTGCTCATTCAAAGCGATACAAATTGATTGAACCTGTTTTTTCTGGGCATATGAAAGCAGGTCCGAAGTCCAGTGGTAGGTGAATGTGGATAAAACCAGTTTTGCTTCAGCAGCATCTGCATCGCCAACATTTCGAAATTGGGCAGTAAGTTCTTCGATAAATTTAGCTGTGTCAGCCGAAAAAGCTGCGGGCTGCTCCTGTGCTTTCAACTGGTAATTAAATACCAGCGATAAGATAAAAAACAAAAGAGCAACCCGTTTCAGCAGCATTTTTTATTGGTTTAAAAATACCTGATTCCAAACGCAAATCCAGAATCAGAATTTATTGTGATCTAATTACTTCAGAAGTACTCATTACAAGGAGACGTTTCAAAACCTGTTTCAGAGAGTAAAACAAGCAGAAGTCCAGTTGTTTTCAACCCTGTTCGACATCATACTGAGACCAACTTCATTTGCCTTGGCTTCAATCAGCGGTAAATCTTCGAGGTAGAAACCGCTCACAAATAGTTTTCCTCCGTCAGTCAGACTTTCGCGATACTTTGGGATATCTGCCAGCAGAATATTGCGGTTAATATTGGCCAGGATAATGTCGTATTTTCTACCTGGTAACGATGAACTGTCACCAAGTAAAACTTCGATATCTCCAAAATTATTGCTTTGCACGTTCTCCAATGCATTATTAAATGCCCATTCATCATTATCGATAGCGGTAACAGGTGCGGCGCCTTTCATACGGGCCAGAATAGCCAGTACAGCGGTTCCCGAACCCATGTCGAGCAATGATTTTCCGGTGAGTTGCAAGCTGAGCAGATATTGTATCATGAGTTTAGTAGTCTCGTGATGTGCAGTGCCGAACGACATTTTGGGCATGATAACTATATCAAACTCAACACCCGACTGAGGTTGATGGAAAGGAGCCCGAACCATACAACAACCATCAATTAAAACAGATTCATATTGGCTTTCCCAAACGGCATTCCAATTCTGATCGGCTATCCGGTCGATTTTAAATGAATCAAGAAATTCAACAAATTCGTCGGAACTTAACCTTGCCGATAATTCAGGAGTATACAACGGAGCCTGGATAAAAGCCGACAGTGTACCATTTTCGTTTTCGGTAAAACTTTCGAAGCCGATATCGGCAAGCATAGCCATCAGCAGTTCAGCCGTATGCGCACCCTGCGACGGATGGCATATCATTTCGATGTACTCCATATTAACTGAATGAGTTCACAATAGCAACAAAATCAGCTGCTTTGAGTGATGCTCCACCTATTAACCCACCATCAACATCAGTATTGGCGAATAACTCTGCTGCATTTTGTGCATTGCAACTGCCTCCATAGAGTATTGAAATTTCCTGGCTGACATCATCTCCATATTTATCTGCCAGAAGGCTTCGTATAAAAGCATGCATTTCCTGTGCCTGTGCAGAGGATGCAGTAACGCCGGTTCCAATTGCCCATACGGGTTCATATGCAATAATTACCTGGCTTACAGCTTCTTTTCCAAGGTGAAACAAGGCTTCGCTAACCTGATTGCGGACTACATCAAAATGTTTTTCAGCCTGACGTTCAGCAAGAACTTCACCGCAGCAATAAATGGGAGTCATGCCGTTTTTTAAGGCCAGATCAACTTTTAACGCAATAATTTTGTCGGTTTCTCCAAAATAGGTCCTTCGCTCGGAATGACCAAGAATGGCATGTGAAATGCCCATTGAATGAAGCATAGCAGCGGAAATCTCACCGGTATAAGCACCTGATTCCCATTGACTGAAATTCTGGGCACCAATCATAAAGCCGTTTTCTGCGGCAATATCTGAACTCATTTCAAGATAAACAGCTGGCGGACAAATAATTACTTCGGTGTCACCGGAACCTTTTTCGGTGAGTTCGTCAACAATTTCGAACATCAGGTCTTCTGCATCCTGAAAATTCTTATTCATTTTCCAGTTTCCGGCTACAATTTTTTTTCTCATGGCTTTTATTTATTAAAATTTATATGTGATTTTTTTTCTTTAAGAGTAACGGATCCGCGGATCAAGGATACCATAGATAAGATCTGCAAAAATATTAATAATAATGAGTAAAACGGATATAAACAATACCGCACCCATTACTACCGGGAAATCATATTTTTCGAGAGCATCAACGATAACAACCCCTACCCCTTTCCAATCGAATATATATTCGACAAAAACAGCTCCGGCCATGAGCGAGGCAAACCAACCTGAAACAGCTGTAACAACAGGATTCAGAGCATTTTTGAGCGCATGACGCGTAATTATTTTATACACACTCAGGCCTTTTGCCTTTGCAGTGCGGATATAGTCCTGCGACATTACATCAAGCATCGAACTGCGTGTAAGCTCAGTGATAATCGCCAAAGGCCTGATAGCCAAAGTTGCAGCCGGGAGGATCAGATTTTTATAATCAATGTATTCTCCCCGACCGAAATCATCAATTGTGTAAAGACTGCCGAACATACTCAATCCTGTGTAGTCGGCCAGCACATAAGCAAATAACCAGGCAATAAGAATAGCTGCAAAAAATGATGGTAACGACATTCCTAAAATACTCACAATGAGCGAAACACGATCGAACCAGCCATCTTTATTGAGGGCACTTAAAATACCAAACACTAACCCGATGAGGGAAGCAACAACCATAGCAACAGTTGCAAGAACCATGGTAGGAATAAATGCTTCAGAAAGTATTTCCGAAACCGGACGTTTGCTTTGATAAGATCTTCTTAAATATGGTTTTTTAACCACAATGGTTGAGTTACCAATAGTCAGAATCTTTATTGACGAAGAATACCTTTCTGTATCAAAATAAAATGCACTTGTTTTATTTTGAATTGTATGAACCGAAAGCGGCGACACATCATTCAAAAAGCTAAGGTATTGAACACCTATGGGTTTATCTCTGCCAAGATCGCGGTTTATAGCATCAACTGAAGTAATATCAGCCCTCTGCCCCAGCATCATGCGGGCCGGATCGCCGGGGAGTACATTAAACAGGAAAAATATGAGAGTAACTACTCCAAATAGTACCAGTATTCCATACATAAGCCGAATAAGGGTGTAACGGAGCATTTTTTATTTAAAAGTTTGAAGGGTTCAGGGGTTGAAGGGATTGAAGAGATTGAAGGGATTGAGGGGATTGAGGGGATTGAAGATTGTCAGAATTTAAGCTGCCATAATGAAGTATTGGTCGAATTGCCGGTTTATTACTTGCTGATAAATACTTTAAACTCCTCGTAATCAGGGAAATCATTATGATGCCATTTTTTGAGGATAACACCATCTTTCATTAAAAGCAATCCCGGGTTTGACCTTACAATGGATTTCAGCACAATATCATCAGCTGTGTAGAAATCGAGTTGCAGGTTATTTTCTTTCGCAAAACGCTCTATGTCTGAAGGTTGATTCGAAACTAATACTGCTGTTGAAATATTATCAGCATATGCTTTTGCAGCGAACACGTTCAGTTTTGTAAAAGCCTCCTTATTAGTTAACATTAGATCATAAGAATTTACAATCAACTGATACCCGGGATTTCTGATTATACTCTCGGTAGCATTGTTACCAAGGGTGTCCATAATAATGAGCGACTTCCCGTAGTACACATTAGGATCTTCAACCCGCTGCGAATCAAATTCCCATTCCGACATCCAAATGCTGTCGTTAAAGGGATAGTTTGGAGACAGATATTCCTTGATTTCGCCTGATTTTTTATTCTTGTACGAAAGAAAATAATTAACCGGTTTCGGGTTTTCGGGGTATAATTTGTTCCCGGTTTTCCATTCGGTGAAATCGAGAATGGGTAAATGAGAGTAACAATAAAAAGAAAATCCGGCAAACAGAACTGTAAAAAAAACTGCCATACCCCATTGTATTCCGGTTCCTGCAAATGGTTTAAATTTCTTCCTGTAAACGAAAATAGCGATTGCCATGGGCAACAATACCAGGTTTTTGTAAAATGTCTGCCAATTGGTAAGTTTAATAAAGTCGCCGAAACATCCGCAGTCGGGCACCGGGTTATAAATTGCATCGTTTAGCGTCAGTCCGGTAAAATACACCATCATAATCAATAAAATCCAGGAAGTGAATTTCATCTTCAGGTTAAACAGCAGCATTGCTCCAACTACAAATTCGATGGTGCAAAGCAAAATTGAGAAAAACAAAGCATAAGGAATAAAAACATCCCAATGAAATGCAATAAAGTAATCTTCGAGTCTGTACGCAGTTCCGAGCGGGTCGACGCCCTTTACAAAACCTGAAAAAACAAATACAAGTCCTGTCAGAATTCTGCTGAAATTGGCAATCCATTTCATAGTTTACTGGTTTTGTTCATCCAACATAATCAGCGCAAAAGCTGAGTAATTTATTATATCAAGGTAATTGGCATCAAGACCTTCGGACATTATTGTTAATCCGTTATTATCCTCTATCTGCTTGATGCGCAGCAATTTCATCAAAATAATATCAGTAAGCGAACTGATCCTCATTTGCCTCCAGGCTTCTCCATAATCATGATTTTTATCAGCCATCAGGTTACGTGCTGTGGCTACGAAGGAATCGTATTTAGCGCCAACAACTGTTTCGTCCATATGAGGCTCCTCTACTGAACCCATTTCGAGTTGAATAAGCGCCATCACCGAATAGTTTATCATACCGATAAATTCAGGTTTTACACCTTCATCAACTTTGCTTTCGCCTTTTTCCTCGATACTGCGTATCCTGCTGGCTTTGATATAAATCTGGTCGGTAATGGATGTAGTCCGCAGTATTCGCCATGCTGTGCCGTAATCGTGCATTTTTGCCATAAACACGTTACGGCAGGCTTTTAATGCTTTATCGTATTGTTGAAAAGTTTTATCAGGCATATTATCAATAACTTTGTAGCCGATTTCAATGAAGAAAACATGATTTTTTGGAGTGATAAAATTACACCTTTTTCCGGAAATATTTCTCTGCGCTGTGGTAAGAATGTGCTGATAATTGATAAACCACTGGTTATGGGCATATTAAATTTAACTCCCGATTCGTTTTACGACGGGGGAAAATATAATAATGCCGATGGCTGGATTTCGCAAACGGAAAAAATGATCGGCGAAGGTGCATCTATTATAGATATCGGGGCTGTATCAACCCGACCAGGTGCTGCGGGAGTAAGCGAAGATGATGAGATTTCGCGCCTTTTACCTGTTATTGAAACACTTACTTACCGATATCCTGAAACTGTTTTTTCAGTTGACACTTACCGTTCAAAAGTTGTTAAACTTGCTGCAGAAGCAGGGATCGGGATTATCAACGATATTTCGGGAGGAAATATGGATCAGTACCTTATGGATGCGGTGTTAGCTTCCGGGCTTCCTTATATATTGATGCACATGAAGGGAACGCCGGCTGACATGCAGCTAGACCCGATTTATGATAATGTAAGCAATGAAGTAAATACTTTTTTTGATCAAAAACTGAAACAACTGGAAAGCGCCGGCATTAAACAGGTGATACTTGATCCCGGTTTCGGTTTCGGAAAATCAGTTGAGCATAATTACAGCTTACTAAGCCATTTAAATGAATTTAAAAAGAAAGGTTTCCCTCTTTTGGTTGGCCTGTCGCGTAAATCGATGATTTATAAATTACTGCAAATCAATCCGCAGGAAGCTTTACCCGGAACATCAGCATTGCATATGCTAGCAGTACTGAACGGAGCTGATATTCTGCGTGTTCACGATGTTAAAGAAGCTGTTCAGGTAATAAAACTTGCCGAAACATACATCAAGGCAAGGTAATAAGTATATTTGCATCCTACAATTACACATACATGATCACTTCCTTTATTCCGCTATTTTTGAGTATCAGGATACTCGATGTTATCGATGTCGTGCTGGTAGCTTTTTTGCTGTTCTCCCTTTATCAACTTTTAAAAGGGACAGCAGCAGTTAATATTTTCCTTGGCATCTTGGCTATTTTCGTAATATGGCGGGTAGTAAAGGCATTGCAGATGGATCTTTTGTCAGATCTGCTCGGAGCATTTACATCGGTAGGTTTTATTGCTTTTATCGTAGTTTTTCAGCCCGAAATACGGAAATTTCTGCTTGCCATCGGGTCTCCCGGTTTTGTCACAAGGAATAAGTTCATGTCGATATTCTCAAAACTGCATTTCGACGACAGCAATCTTGCTGATATTGACCCTATTGTGCAAGCATGTCACCGCATGTCGCATTCGCTAACCGGAGCACTTATTGTGATAGGACGTAAGAATGACCTTTCTGAATTTAAAGATACCGGGTTGGCCGTGGATGCGCTTATTTCAGGTCAGCTTATCGAAAGTATTTTTTACAAGAATAACCCCCTTCACGACGGAGCTGTTATTATCAGTGATAATAAAATAAGGGCTGCAAGATGTATTCTTCCTGTTTCAGATAAAACCGATATGCCTGCTGAACTGGGCCTGCGGCATCGCGCTGCAATTGGAATTACAGAGAAAAACGATTCAATCGCCATAATAGTTTCGGAACAAACCGGGCGGATTTCATACTGCAGAAATGGCGTTCTTATGCTCGATATTAAAGCTTCCGGATTAAAAACAGCGCTGACCGAGGATTTTTCGAATCAGAAATAGACTTTATACATGTTCCCGGCATTCAGCACTTAACTGAATCAGAATAAAAAAATCAAGTCATCAATTTACCGCATTAGCAGCCGAATCGGCATTCATTTGTTCGAATTCGCGAACCATTTCTTCCGGCGATTTTCCAAGAAACTTTATTGCAGCCTTTGCATCATCGGCTAAATCGTGGTTGGGAAATTTATATAGGAATTTATTGTAATACTCGCTGGCTTTCCCAATGTTTCCGATTACATTTTCGTAAGTAAAAGCTTCCATAAAATAGCATTCAGCCACTTTATTGTATTCCGGGTATTTAGTAATAATGGTTTCGTATAGTTCAACTGCCTGTACTCCGCGTCCGAAGCCAACGGCGAGGCCAGCGGATTTATAAAGGTTCTCGGGAGCAAGGCTGTCATCAGGATATTTTGAAGCAAAATTCTGGTAAGCGCTTATTAATTCGGTAACGGCAACGGTATCTACTTTTGGAGAATCTTTCATGGTTATCTCCATCTTCGAAATCTCACTTAACATTTTTTCCCGCGAAGGCGAACAGGAATAAAAAAACAGAACTGATACAAAAGTGAGCAAGACCAAACCTTTATTCATGGCTTTAAAAATATTAATTAGTATAAGAGTTTAATTATCAGTGTTTTTTGGGAGGGAAAATCATTTTGTATTTAGCATCAGTTATGCCTTTCGAAATATCCTGCAGCTTGCGCTTGACCATTATTTTACGAAGCGGATGTATTTTATCAACAAAAAGCACACCTTCGAGATGATCATATTCATGTTGAATAATGCGGGCCAGTATTCCCGAAAACCATTCGTCGTGAGCCACAAACTGTTCATCAAAATAAGTTATCCTTACATCTGCATGACGTATAACATCTTCGTGAATATCAGGAATGCTGAGGCAACCTTCGTTAAAAGCCCACTCTTCGCCTCTTTCTTCAACAATCACAGGATTAATAAAGACTTTTTTAAAATCTTTTGTTTCAGGTTTTTCTTCTGAATAAGGTGTTGCATCAATAACGAAAAGACGGATCTGCTTATTAATCTGGGGAGCGGCTAAGCCAACACCAACCGAAAAATACATGGTTTCCCACATATCGGTTATCAATTGCTGCAGGCCAGGATAATCAGGACTTATTTCGACGCACTTTTTGCGTAAATTAGGGTGTCCGAAAGCTACTACTGAGAGAATCATATTTTTACAAGGTAATCGTTTATTTTTAGTTCCGGGGTTTCAGATCAACCTAGCTCGAGGAATCTGAATTGTATTATCGTTAAACAAACACAAATTCAATGATTTGGTTCATCGTTTCATGTCTTTCATTTCGAGGAACGATTGCAGAATTATCACCGCACTTACTTTATCGACCAAGGCTTTATTTTGCCGGACCTTCTTTCTTGCACCGGATTCGAGAATGGCGGCTGTTGCCATTTTTGATGTAAAACGCTCGTCAATGCGCTCAACAGGAATTGATGGAAAGGTCCTTTGCAGATTTTTTACAAACGGTTCGGTAAACCTGGCTGATTCCGAAAGCTGATTTTGCAATGTAAGCGGATAACCAACTACAAAACAATCAACATTTTCGTGTGAAACATAATCCTTAAGAAAAGGTATCACATCTTTTGAATGAACTGATGCAAGTGCAGTTGCTATCATCCTGAGTTCGTCAGTAACGGCAAGCCCTACCCTTTTCTGTCCGTAATCAATTGCCAGTATTCGTCCCAATTCCGATTTTTGCGGCAAAATTACGAAGAATTAGTTTTGAAAACGTCCTGAATTCAGGCATTTCTATTGTTTTAGGGAGAATTAACAACTTAGCCGGCAATGTTCTGTTTAAAAGTTCTAATTTTGAGATTGAAAATCAATAAGCATGGATGAATTAAAATCAATCATAGAAAAAGCCTGGACCGATCGTTCCCTGTTAAATAATGAAGAAACAAAAAACGTTGTATTTCAGATTATTGAACTGCTCGATAAGGGAAAACTGAGAGTAGCAGAACCGGCCGGCAACGAGTGGAAAGTTAATGAATGGATTAAAAAAGCAGTAATCATGTACTTCCCTTTGCGACAAATGGAAGTCATGGAAGCCGGTCCTCTCGAATTTCATGATAAAATCCCTTTAAAACACAACTACAAGGAGCTTGGCGTGCGTGTAGTGCCTCATGCTGTTGCCCGTTATGGTGCTTATTTATCGCCCGGAGTAATTATGATGCCATCCTATGTAAACATTGGAGCATGGGTAGGTGCCGGAACTATGGTCGACACATGGGCTACCGTAGGAAGTTGCGCACAAATAGGATCAAACGTTCACCTGAGCGGTGGTGTAGGAATTGGCGGAGTGCTTGAACCTGTGCAGGCTGCACCGGTAATTATCGAAGATAACTGCTTTATAGGGTCAAGGTGTATTGTGGTCGAAGGAGCACGTATCGGTACCGAAGCTGTGCTGGGTGCCAATGTGGTTATTACACAAAGTACCCGCATAATTGATGTAACCGGAAGCGAACCTGTTGAATATAAAGGATATGTACCTCCCCGATCGGTGGTAATTCCCGGCTCATATACCAGGCAATACCCGGCTGGTGAATTCCAGGTAAGCTGTGCGTTGATCATCGGACAAAGAAAACCTTCAACCGATCTGAAAACTTCTCTGAACGAAGCATTGAGAGAGTATGATATCTCATTTTAGTAAGCTGATCATTGATTGATATGAATATAGGATTTGATGCGAAACGTGTATTCCAAAACCGCAGTGGCCTGGGTAATTATAGCCGGAGCACATTGCGGCTTTTATCTCGCTTTTATCCGTATAACAACTATTATTTATTTTCGGGTAAGCCTGACAAAAAAATATTTCAGCCATCAGAAAATCAATTTATTGTAAAACCTGAAAATGGATTTTCCTCTTTTTTCCCTGATTATTGGCGTTCCTGGAGCCTGAAACATCAGGCTAATGACCTGAAACTTGATATTTTTCACGGACTAAGTAATGAACTTCCAATAAGCGTTAATAAATTAAATGCAAAATCGGTAGTCACCATCCATGATTTGATTTTTTTGCGTTTTCCTGAGTATTATTCTGCTGTTGACAGGCAGATTTATTCTTTTAAATTTAAATATGCCTGCAAGGCTGCCGACAAAATAATTGCAATAAGTAAAGCAACCCAAGACGATATTGTTTCTAATTTCGGGACTGATCCAAAGAAGATTCAAGTAATTTACCAGTCGTGCGATCCGGTGTTCCGCATTCCTGTTAACTCCGAAAGGAAATCAGAAGTCAGGAAAAAATACAATCTCCCTGATCAATATATTCTTTTCCTTGGAACGATCGAAAAACGAAAAAATGCTTTGTCGCTTATTAAGGCCTTCCTGAATGAGAATATTGATTTCCCTTTGGTAATAGCAGGAAAACCAACAGCTTATATTTCGGAGATAAATGATTTCCTGAAAGATAAACCGGCGGGTAAACGCATTATTTTCAGGCATAATATCGAAACATCCGATTTACCTTCCCTATACCAATCCGCAATGCTTTTTGTGTATCCATCTGTTTTCGAAGGATTTGGAATCCCTATTTTAGAAGCGTTGAACTCCGGAGTTCCTGTAATTACCAGCACCGGAAGTTGTTTTGCCGAAACCGGAGGCGATGCCGCGTTGTATTGCGATCCGTATAATACGGAACAAATTGGATCAGCACTATTGAAGTTGCTGAATAATTCCGATTTACGGCAATCAATGATCGAAAAAGGATTTAACCATTCGAGGCAGTTTGACGAAGAAAAGGTTGCAGCCAATCTGATGAATTTATATTCAGATCTGGTAAGAAAATAATATCAGAAATCTAAACCCAAACACCCTGAAAATTGTTAATATAGCATGGATTTCGAAGACGACATAGTAAAATCACTGGAGGTACTTGCTGCAGGAGGTACAATCCTCTACCCTACTGATACTATCTGGGGACTTGGTTGTGACGCAACCAACACCAAAGCGGTTGAGAAAGTTTACCGTATTAAAAACCGCAGTGAAGCCAAAAGTCTGATCGTTTTACTCGATCACATTGACAATCTTTCGATTTACATTGAAAAAGTACCCGAAATTACCGGCGATTTGCTCGACAGCATTACCAATCCGGTAACAATTATTTATTCCAACGCCCGTAAACTGGCGCCAAATGTAGTTGCAGCCGACGGAACAATTGCCATACGTATAGTGAAAGATGATTTCTGCAATGAGCTGATCCGACGATATGGCAAACCCATTGTATCCACTTCTGCGAATATATCTGGATTCGATCCTCCCGTGGTTTTCAGCCAGATAGCAGCAGAAATTATGGACTCAGTTGACTATATTGTCTCCTACAAGCAGGATTACTTTACCAGGGCTAAGCCTTCGACAATTATAAGGTTGCGCGACGATGGCATGTACACGATCATACGGGGGTAAATTGTTAGTATTGCCGGTTTTGTTTAATGATTTTTTAAAACTGCGAACAAAATCGGCTTTAAGTCGTTATTTTATCTGAACTTTCAAAAATTTTTAAGTAACAGGAATGGAAAAGCGTAAAGAGTACAAAGTTGATACTGTTGACAAAGAAACATTACAGAAATGGTACTACCTGATGGTGCTTGGCCGCAAACTCGATGAGCGTGCACCTAATTATCTGAAACAAGCGTTGGGATGGTCGTATCATGCACCTTATGCCGGTCATGATGGAATACAATTAGCTATCGGACAGACATTTGACCATGAAACCGACCACTTATTTCCTTACTATCGCGATATGCTAACAGCTATCTCGGCAGGTCTTACAGCTGAAGAAGTTATACTGAATGGTATTTCGAAAGCAACTGACCTTGCAAGCGGAGGCCGCCATATGTCGAACCATTTTGCAAAACCTGAATGGAATATACATAATGTGTCATCCGCCACAGGAAATCATACGCTACATGCAGTTGGTGTTGCCCGTGCTATAAAAAGATATGGTGGCAAAGGTGTGGCTATCAGTTCGCAAGGCGAATCGTCAACCTCCGAAGGCTATGTCTACGAGGCTATTAACGGGGCCAGTAATGAAAAGTTACCTGTAATATTTGTATTTCAGGATAACCGATACGGAATATCGGTTCCTCAACGCGACCAATCAGCCAATGCCCATGCTGCTGATAATTTCAAGGGTTTTAAAAATCTGAGAATCATACATTGCGATGGCAAAAATATTTTTGCATCCATGAATGCCATGGAAATGGCTAAGCGTCACGCAATTGAAAAACAGGAACCCGTAATTGTTCATGCTTCATGTGTACGTATTCATTCGCACTCCAATTCCGATAAACATGAGCTTTATCGCGATGAAAACGAGAGACATTGCGCTAAAGCCGGTGATCCGCTCGACAGGTTCCGTATCATTTTATTGCATTCAGGCAGATTTACCGAAGAGGAATTAGCAGTAATTGACGATCAGGCTCAGAAAGAAATGATGGCAGCACACCGCAAAGCTCTTGCTGCTCCTGATCCTTCACCTGATTCAATTTTTGATTTTGTTTCGCCGGCACCATATATCCCTGTAAAATTCGCCGATGGAATTCACAATCAAAAAGAAGGGCGTTCACTTAAATTCATCCAGGCTCTTAACGAAACACTTAAAGAAGAATTCCGCGCCAATCCGGATACCTTTTTATGGGGACAGGATGTAGCAAACAAGGAAAAGGGGGGCATTTTTAATGTTACCAAAGGCATGCAGCAGGAATTTGGTATAGAGCGTATCTTCAATGGACCGATTGCTGAGGATTTTATCCTGGGAACTGCAAATGGCATGAGCCGTTATAACGATAAAATCAGGATTGTGGTTGAAGGCGCAGAATTTGCCGATTATTTCTGGCCTGCCATGGAGCAATATCTCGAAATTTCCCACGACTATTGGCGAAGCAACGGTGCGTTTTCACCAAATGTAACAATCAGGCTTGCTTCAGGTGGTTATATCGGTGGCGGTTTATACCACTCGCAGAACATTGAAGGATCGCTGGCAGCAATTCCGGGTGTTCGCATTGTATGCCCATCCTTCGCTGACGATGCCGCCGGACTGCTTCGTACCTCTATCCGCTCAAAAGGGCCTACCCTATTTCTCGAACCTAAAGCTCTTTACAACGATCCAATAGCAGAAACCATTGTCCCTGATGAATTTGAAGTTCCTTTCGGGAAAGCCCGCACCCGCAGAGATGGTAAGGATATGAGCATCATTACATACGGAAACACAACTCATATGAGCATTGCCGTTGCTAATCAGATAGCTGAAGAAACAGGGAAAAGCATTGAAGTAGTTGATATCCGCTCACTGATACCGCTTGATAAAGACGCAATTCTGGCAAGTGTGAAGAAAACAGGTCGCGTGTTGGTTGTTCATGAGGACAAGGTTTTTGGTGGTTTTGGCGGCGAAATTGCAGCCATGATCTCCGATGAAGGTTTCCAGTTTCTTGATGCTCCTGTGCGACGTGTAGGATCTACATTTACTCCGGTAGGATTTAACAGGATACTCGAAAAAGCAATTCTTCCTGATCAGGAACGTATTTATAAAGCTGCTAAAGAACTGCTCGGATATTAAAAGTTTGTTTAAAACTATTGATTTCAACTTTTAGATGGGGCGAGGAACGAAAATCATTGAACTTCAAATTAGATTCTTCCGACTTCTGACTCCCGACTTCCGACATTTTTTAACTTATATTGATGAATTAAAAAATCTGGATAATCTCTAAAAATGAACATTATAAAATCATGCTTTCCTTAAAAGGCTGGCATGATTTTTTGTATCTGTGAGTTTGGTTTGAAAGTTTCTATATATTTGTAAGTAGGCAAATTAAATAAAGGAAAAACATATATTATGATAACAACAGAGGGTAATTTACTCATAGCCAAGTCAGGAATAGAAATGTTTCTGAATCAAAGAATGGCTAATCGTCATGGATTAATAGCCGGTGCCACCGGAACCGGAAAAACAGTTTCGCTTCAGGTTATGGCTGAAGCTTTCAGTTCAATAGGTGTGCCGGTTTTTATGTCGGATATAAAAGGCGATTTATCAGGCGTAAGCAAATCAGGTGAAGGCAACCAGCGTGTTACCGACCGGATAGCTAAAATGCAGATAGAAGGCTTTACACACCGTAGTTTCCCGGTCACATTCTGGGATCTTTACGGAGAACAGGGACATCCGCTCCGTACCACCATTTCGGAAATGGGACCTTTGTTACTGGGTCGCCTCATGAACCTTAACGATATACAAAGCAGCGTTTTAACACTCGTTTTCAGGATTGCTGACGATAACAATTTATTGTTACTCGATTTAAAAGACCTCCAGAAAATGTGCGAATATGTTGGTAATAACCGGGAACAATTTATTACAACATACGGAAATATTTCTGCTGCAAGTATTGGCGCCATTCAACGCGAACTAATCGGGCTTGAAGAACAGGATGCCGATAAGTTTTTCAGAGAGCCGGCAATCGACATTTTCGATTTCATGCAAACGGATTCAAATGGTTTGGGTATGATCAATATCCTTGCTGCTGATAAGCTTATGATGGCTCCGCGGACTTATTCCACACTACTTCTATACCTGTTATCTGAACTATTTGAGCGCCTTCCCGAAGTCGGAGATATGGATAAACCGAAACTGGTTTTCTTTTTTGATGAAGCTCATCTTTTATTTAATGATTCGCCAAAAGTACTGATCGAAAAAGTTGAACAGGTTGTTCGCCTCATTCGTTCGAAAGGTGTTGGGATTTATTTCTGTACTCAAAATCCCATTGATATTCCTGATACGATTCTAGGTCAGCTTGGAAATAAAGTTCAACATGCCCTGCGTGCATTTACGCCCCGCGACCAGAAAGCAGTTAAAACTGCCGCCGAAACCTTCAGGCCCAATCCTGCACTCGACGTGGAACAAGTAATTACGGAACTTGGTGTGGGTGAAGCCCTGGTTTCGTTCCTCGACGAAAAAGGAATTCCTTCGATGGTAGAAAAAGCCAAAATTATGCCTCCTCAAGCACAGATCGGACCTATTACTCCCGAAGAACGAACTGCAATAATCAGACGATCAGTTATTGCAGGCGTCTATGAAAGAGAGGTTGACCGCGAGTCCGCATTCGAGATACTTCAGACACGTATCAATACGCAGCTGAAACAAACGCAGGATGCTTTTGAGCAAAAAGAAAGAGAGAAAGCTGAAATCGAAAGGGCTAAAATTGAAGCCAGGGAAGAAAAAGACCGGGCTAAAAATACTGACACCGGTTTATTTGGCGATTTAACCAAGGTAGTTGGCCGGACAGTTACACAACAGGTTGGCGGACAATTAGGCCGGGCTCTGGTTCGTGGCCTGCTCGGAGGATTGTTTGGTGGAAAAGGGAAGAAACTATTTTAGAAACGGATGTTGTAGAAACAGATTCTCAATTGATAAAAGAAAAAAGCACCCATAAGGTGCTTTTTTCTTTTGATTAT
The DNA here is from genome assembly GCA_964583325.1 of uncultured Lentimicrobiaceae bacterium. GTDB lineage: Bacteria > Bacteroidota > Bacteroidia > Bacteroidales > UBA4417 > UBA4417. The sequence continues at coordinate 23,024 of CAZOXJ010000004.1, read as the reverse complement.
GTATTGATTACTTAAGCATTGTAGCTGTGCCGGTTTTTGATTTCGGCAGATTATCATTGTTACCAATATTGTCTGCATCCCAGATGGTTCCATCTTTAAATACTCCAGATGCAACCCATACATATGCTCCGTCCTGCATCAGCACGCCGTTATATCTTCCATCCCATCCTTCGGTTGGCCGGCCGTAATTATCAAGTTTATCAGTCCACCATAACATATTACCCCAGCGATCATAAACCTCAAAACGGTATTCTTTCAGATTTATACCAACTGGTTTTAATAGTTGTATGCTTGTTTTTGGATTTCCGGGTGAAAATGCATTTGGAATATACAATCCCTTAACCATAAACTTATAATCCATGGTAATAGTATCGGAACATTCCTTGTCATTCCAGGTAATGAGTGTAATCGAATAGGTGCCGTCATTCTGATAGAAAGCCACCGGATTTTCACCGTACGAATCATCGCCGTTACCAAAAGTCCAGTAGTATTTAGTCGCGTCAATAGATGTATTGGTAAATTGCAATTGCCCCTGTACATCATTAAAGTTGTCAGTATAATTAAAGATGGAAGTTGGCACACTCCAGGTTGTTACATTCTGGTTAATAGTATCAACACAGCCATTAGTATCCCTAACCATCAGGTTGACAAGGTAATCTCCGGGTGTATAGAAAATATAATCCGGGTTTTGATCTTCATTTCGGCCTATAACGCCGGTGTTATCGCTGAATGTCCAATCCCATTCAATGAGAGGAGCTACCGCCAGAACCGACAAATCAGTAAAACTGGTTTTATCACCTGCACAGGACAAGGAATAAGAATAATTTGCATCGGGCAAACCATAAACAATAAGTGGTTTAAGGATTGAATCAATACACCCGATTGTATTTTTTGCAACAAGTTGCACATCATAATTGCCCGGAGCATTATAAAGGTGAGTCGGGTTCCGAACTGTAGAAGTATCATTCGGGGCTGATGTCGGCTCCCCGAAACTCCAGTTGTAATTACTTATCTGTGTTCCGTTACCGGAAGTCATGTTCGTAAAAACAGCATTTTGAAGGTAACAAACTTTACCAAAAGTAAAATCAGGTAAAGGTGTAGGATTTACAAAAACGGTAAGCTGAGTCGAGTCGCTCACCTTTTGTCCGGCCACAAAAGTGGAGATTCGCATTTTAACACTAAAAGTACCAGCTGTTTCAAAAACATGATTTACCGGATTTGCATAAGAGTAATACGTTGTATCATTCCCATCGCCAAAATCCCAGTACCATTCGCTTGTTGGCAATCCGCTGAAACTGCTATCGGCAAATGACAACATATTATTCTGACAAATCAGTGTATCGATCAGTTCAAATTCAGCATCAATACATGGTTTTACAAGTACATTGCTATCAGTTAAAATTTCGGTACATCCATTTGTATTTGTAACAGAAAGACTCACAATGAAAAGACCTGCAGAATTATATAAATGCGACAGATCCGGAGGATCAGGTGCAAACACGGTATCAATATTCCCATCGCCGTAACTCCATATCCAATTAGTTATATTACTTCCGTTTCCTGACGAAGACTCATTAAAGTAAATTGTGCTGTCGCAAATACCACTGGTAAAAGTAAAAGCTGGAATCGGTAAAGGATGCACCACTAATGACAGGTATTTGGTTTTCGGACAATTGTTAATATCAATTGCCTGAAGGCTTATTGTATAAGTACCTGGCTGCGAATAATAGTGCGAAGGCAAACGTAAGGTTGACGTATTATAAATCCCTGAGGCCGGATCGCCGAAATTCCAGTTAAAGAACACGAGCGAATCTGTCAAAGGCGCAAGGAGCTGAGGTGTAAAATAGGTTGTATCCTTAAAACAGGTGGGTGAAATTGCAAACGTAAAATCAAAATCTGCCGGTACACATACACTCTTGAATACAGTATCAACGCATCCTCTGACATCAGTTGCTATTAAGCGTACATTATAACATGAGTCGGTTGCGTAAAATACATAAACCGGATTTTGAAGAGTTGAAAAATGGTTGGGTTCAAACTCCCAGTTCCAGCCTACAATTGTTGCTTGCTGGTTATACGAAGAATCCTGGAAATAAACAGCACCTTCATCACATGGCGCTGCGGTATAAATAAAATTAGCAGTCGGGTTGCTGAATACCTGAATCGTCATTGCTGTTGTATCCTGGCAACCGTTTTGCGAAGTTACAATCAGGCTTACGTTATAAACACCGAGTGTGGTATAAGTCCAGTTTGGATTTTGAATATTCGAAGTATCATTGGTAGCTGAGGTTACTCCGAAATCCCAGAACCAGGCAACAATCGGTTCGCCACTTGAAGTAAATGACTCATCAGTGAAATAAGTTTTTGCACCGAGGCAAGCGCTTGAAATACTGAAGAGAGCACTCGGCTGAGGAGTAATATCAACAATATGTGAAACTGAATTCTCGCAACCTGCTGTATCAACTATGGTAAGTGTAACAGTAAAACTACCTGTGGTTGTATACACATGCAAAGGATTTTGCTGCGAAGTATTATGAGGAGTTCCATCACCAAAATCCCAGTCGAATGACGCAACAGCTCCAACATTGGTAACTGTAGTATTTGTTGTGAACTCGGTTGTTGTACCAAGGCAGGTGCTTTCCCAATCGAAGTCAACTCCGGGTTTGGGCTGTACTTCTATTACTTTCGAAATGGTATCAGGACAACCGGAAGCATTTTCGACAAGCAGAAGGACTGTGTAAGTTCCGGCAGTATTATATATATGCAGCGGATTTTGTAAGGTAGATGTATTATTGGTTCCCGAAATCGGGTCGCCAAAATCCCAAAGCCAGTTAACAATCGTAGTTCCTGAATTAACCTGTGATAAGTCAGTGAAGTTAACCGCCGTTCCCACACATGTATTATTATATTCGAAAAGTGCAAGTGGACTAGCCGAAACGGTAATAGTCCTGGGTGATTCATTTTCACATCCCAAAGAGGTATTTACCGTTAATATGACAGTATAAGTACCGGCTACAGCATAGGTATGCGAAACATTTCCGTTTGCAGGAGCTAAAATCAAAGTATCGGTACCATCACCAAATTCATAGAAATAAGAAATTATCGTTCCTCCTGAAGTTGAGGATTGGTTGATAAAAAATATCGGGTTATTGGCGCAAGTTTGAGCTGAAACCTGGAACAAAGAAGTTGGCGGGGGAACAATTGAAACAAAATGCGATTTCGTATTAACACACCCTGCCGTATCAGTTACCGTTAGAGTAACATTATAAGTAGCTGATGCACTGTAAATATGATACGGATCAATTTCGGTTGACGTAAATCCATCACCAAAATCCCATACTCGCGAAACCACGGCTCCTGCATTGACAAATGTTGAACTAACAAAATGTGTTGAATCGTTAACACAGCCTGGTGAGGATGTAAAATCAACCGCCGGAAGGGCATGCACTATTACAGGTTTAACAATGGTATCGGCACATCCACCGGTATTGCTTACAATAAGTGATACCTGGTATGTTCCGGGAGCTGTAAAACTATGGGAAGGTGAAGGCAATGTGGAAATATTATTGCTTCCCGAAGGTGGATCGCCAAAATTCCACGACCAACCTGCTAAACCTCCGGATCCAGCCTGCGACAAATCATTGAATACTACGGGTGAACCCGCACATGAAGTCGCGTATGAGAAATTTGCCAAAGGATTTGGCAATATTGTAATCGGAATTACGATTGTTCGTTTACAACTGTCGTTAGTGGTAACGGTTAGGGAAACACTAAAAGTAGCATAATTCGTATAAGTATGAAAAACCGGGGCAAGTGTAGTAACCGTTAATATCGGGCTGCCATCCCCGAAATTCCATTCGGATTTAACAATATATCCGGTAAACGCTGATGAAAGATTAGTAAACTGAACCTGCGAATCTTTACATGCTGGCGTTGAAGACGAAAAATTGGCTGTTGGTTCGGCAACTATCGTAATTGGTTTGGTAATTTGATTTGTGCATCCGGCTGTATCAATTACAGTAAGAGTTACATTGTAAGTTCCGGCAACCGTATAAATATGAGTTGGATTGGACAAAACTGACGTAACACCGTCACCGAATTGCCAGAACCAGGAACCTATTGTTGCAACATTCATCAATATTGCATCGGGTGTAAAAATCACATCATTATTCTGACAGTTATGGGTTGTGTTAAAATTGACAGGAGGAAGCGGTTTAACAACCACAACTCTCGTAACTGTATCGCTGCATCCGTTTCCAGTACTTACAATCAACTGAACTGTAAAACTACCGGCTGCGGTAAATAAATGATCGGGATCAAAAACCGAAGCAGTATTTAGTATTCCTGAACCCGGATCACCAAAATTCCATTGCCATTGCACTATGGAACCGGCTCCGTTAAGCTGCGAAATATCTTCAAATTCAACAGCAGTACCTAAGCAGGTAGGAGTTGTAAAATCAAAATTCGCAACCGGGTTTGGATGAATATCAATATTCTGAGTTGTGGTACCGGTACAACTGTCGGACGATTTTATTGTGAGAGTTACAGGATAAGTGCCGGGCAGTGCATAAACATGGGTAACACTTGGATTTAAAGGAAAATTAACTATTTGCGTATTCCCATCACCAAAATCCCACTCCCAGCGAATAATATATCCGGCAGTTGTACTCGAGAGATTTGTGAAAGTAACTGTAGCTTCGGCACAGTTAGAGGTACCGGCATCGAAATGGGCAAAAGGCAAAGGATTTACCTGTACAATTTTTGATATTACACTCTCACAATCTGATGTATCAGTAACAGTTAGAGTTACAGTATAACTACCCGTTGCAATATAGGAATGCGAAGTGTAAGGCGAATTTGATGTAATTCCGTCACCAAAATCCCATAACCAGGTTTGAATTGTACCTATTTCCATGATAGCTGTATCCGGGCTGAAAAAAATAAGTTCATTCAGGCAAGCAGCTGTATAAGTAAATTCAATTGGAGGAGGCGGATTTATAACTACTTCTTTTACAATAGTATCGGTGCAATTATTAAAGTTGGTAACTGTTAGTGTTACATAATAAGTACCTGCGTTTGCAAACGTATGAATAGGATCTTCAAGATTTGATGTATTATTTATTCCGCTTGCCGGATCATCAAAATCCCAGCTCCATGCAACCACATTTCCGGCACCATTTGCAAAAGAAGCATCCGTAAACTGAACAACCTGCCCCTCACATTTACCATCGATATAGAAATTGGCTATCGGGCTGGGTATTACTGTAACCGGCATCGAAAAATCGTCAGTACACGAATCGGAATTCATAACTGATAGAGTAACGATAAAAGTACCCGGATTTGGGAAAACATGATCAGGATTAGGATCTTCGGGGAAGAAAATTGTATCAACCGGCGTACCATCGCCAAAGTTCCATATCCAGTAACGGATAAAGCCATTTTCGGTACTTGATAAATCAGTAAATTCAACTGGGTCGTTACTGCAATTGGGAGTAGCGTAAGTAAAATTCGCTACCGGAAGTTTCTGAATGGTAACAACATGGGTAACGCTCCCAACTGCACCATTTGTATCGGTAATTGTCAAGGTTACTGTATAATTACCAACACCGGCAAATGTATGGGTTGGGTTTTGAATTGTTGAGAAAAATCCGTCACCGAAATTCCAGCTCCAGATTTGAACAGCGTTAACATTGGTAACAACTGCATCAACAGTAAAAAGGGTCGGACTTCCAACACAAACACCTGTGTATGTATAATCTACGAAAGGTTGTGCCAGTATTTTGGTGAAATTTCCCTGTACTCCCAATATCAGAAGTATCAGGAAGACACTCAGTTGCAATTTGTTTCTCATGAGGAACAAAACATTTAAAAACAGTAATTGGAGGCATGTTTGTGCATGCCGTTGTCTTTTTAGTAATAATTATTCAAAAGTAATCAAGTTTTACAATCCTGCAACACCATTTATTCATATTTATAGCTTTAACGCTAATTTGTAATATTTAATTGCATGTAGCGAAAGGAACCTAAAAAAACACATTTGACTAAATACCGAAAAGCTGCCCGTAATGGACAGCTTTCCGGGATTTAGTAACCTTCATAAACGCTAATTTCGACGTTTCGTTGCTTATACTTTTCGCATCTTCCCAAGTATCGGAAAAAGCAGCATACATCCCCCAAAAACAAGCATCAGAATACCTGTCCATAGATTTATATTCCGCCCTAGCGAACGCACATATAATTCGGTATCATTTATTGTAAATATACCGAAAGCAGCCAGTATTATTCCTAAAATAACGAACAAAAGTCCGATGGGTATCCGAATGTCCATATCCATATTTTTTCCTCCTACCAGAAAATGATTGTTAAAACTATACTTATCGCTCCAATGATTACGGCCATAACAACCGGTTTTTCGTACCATACAATTCCCGGTTCATCGCGTGTTTTGGGTGTTAAGGAGTAAACCAGTCCTCTCAGTTCATCAACAGTCTTTAATTGTTTGGTGAAAAATGTCAGCACTATAGTAAAAACAAAACAAACCGTCCATGCGTAAATTGCCGTCCAGAAACCCTGTGCCATACCGCTCGGATATTCAACCAGTTGAGCTAGCCAACCGCCTTTACCTTCGGCAATTGTAAGACTGTAATGCAAAGCTGCAGCAGCCGTGCCGGCAAGCAATCCCCAAAAAGCGGCATGGCCTGTGGTTTTTTTCCAGAACATCCCTAGCATAAAAGTAGCGAAAAGCGGCGCATTGACAAAAGCAAAAATCAACTGCAGAAAATCCATTATGTTATTAAAGTTGGCAGCTATATATGCGGCTCCAATACTAACAGCAACTCCGAAAATTGTTGCAAACTGTCCGATTTTCAGGTAATGATCATCCGATTTGCCCGGATTTATGTACGACTGGTAGATATCGTAAGTAAACACAGTATTAAATGCAGTAACATTTCCGGCCATTCCACTCATAAACGAAGCCATGAGCGCAGTAATTCCAAGACCTAGCAAACCCGTCGGATAATAATGTACCAACATTGTAGGAATGATCATGTTGTAATCCGTCTGGCCCTGATCACCAATCAAAACCAGGCCTTTTTCGGGCGATGCCATCAGTGCCATGGCTATCATTCCGGGAACAATAACCAGGATAGGGAGGAACATTTTAGGCAATGCACCAATCAATGGAGTGCGCCTAGCCCCAGACATTGAATTAGCTGCCATAGCACGTTGTACAACAAGGAAATTAGTACACCAGTAACCAAAAGCAAGCACAAAACCAAGTCCGGTAAACATAGCAATCCAATCAACACCCATTGGGTTTGATGATGCCGAGCCCAGGTATTTCCAGGTGCTTGTCCAGGTTCCGGCTTCGTAACCTTTCTGTACGGCAACTTCGTTGAGTTTCATGGTAAGTCCGTCCCAACCGCCAACATCCTGCAGGCCAATAATTACAAGCGGCAGGAACCCAATCACGATTAGAAAAAACTGGAGAACTTCGTTATAAATAGCTGATTTCAAACCACCCAGGTAAGTATATACCAAAACAATTACTGCTGAGGCAATAATACTGTAGTGAAAATTCCAATGAAGCATTACTTCCATTAACCTTGCCAGGGCAAACATCGAAATACCGGATGCAAAAATGGTCATGATGGCAAATGAGAAAGCGTTGAAACCACGGGTTTTTTCATCGAACCTGAGTTTCAGGTACTCCGGTACCGAACGCGCTTTTGATCCGTAATAAAACGGCATCATAAAAAGTGCCAGGAAAATCATGGCAGGAATGGCCCCGATCAGGTAGAAGTGGGCAGTCATTAAGCCGTATTTAGCGCCCGAAGCACCCATTCCAAAAACCTCAAGCGCTCCAAGATTTGCAGAAATAAATGCCAGACCTGTTATCCAGGAAGGAATGTTTTTGCCACCTTCAAGAAACTGAGAGCTCGATTTCATGTATTTTTTCAGTGCCCAGCCTATGCCAAGCACAAAAATGAAATAGATTGCCATGATGGCATAATCTATAAAACCCAGAGTAAAGTTATCGACCATATATTTCCAAGGTTTGAATTTCAGGAGATTACAATCCGAAAGATTGCGTTTGAAGTATCAAAATCAGATGATTATGCTGTTTAATTCCATATGTGAATTAATAAAAAATCATTCGAAGTTATAATGCAAAGATATTTTTTTTTAGAAACTAATCCATAAAAAAACAGCACTCCAATAAATTAATTGAAGTGCTGTCCGTAAAGTAAAGGAAACAGATTAAAACCCGTGTTTTTCGATTTCTTTCCACACAAGAGCGCTGGCGCCAATTATAGCAGCAGAGCCAATTTTGAGACTTGAAGGAAGGATTTTCACTTTATTACGGAAAATGGGTAGCAGATGACGTTCCATACTATCTTTTGTTGGCTTAAAGATATAATCGCCTGCTGCAATAGGACCGCCAAAAAGAAAAATAGCTTCCGGGCTGAGATGGTGAACTGTATCAGCCAAAGCTTGTCCTAACCATTCACCTGTGAGTTCAAAAACTTCCTTTGCGATTTTGTCCCCTTTTTCGGCGGCATCGAAAACTTTTTTCGAAGTCATTTGGTTAAAAGGTACATCGGCCAGTTCACTTTCCGAGCTGTTGTATTTAGCAAGAAGTTCATAAACAGTACGTTTCATACCGGTTGCTGAGCAATATGCTTCAAGGTGTCCTACTCCCCCACAACCACAGATCCTGCCACCGCGAACGATGGTAGTATGTCCGCATTCGCCGGCAAAACCATCAGAACCGTAAACCAGGTCACCATTAACGATTATTCCGCTGCCAAGGCCTGTCCCCAGGGTGATCATTGCAAAGTTCTTCATTTCTTTACCGCCTCCGAAAATTAGTTCGCCCAGGGCGGCGGCGTTGGCATCGTTAGTGAGTTTAATATGCCTGATTTCAGGAAACTTATCCTGGATCATTTTTGCAAATGGCACTACACCAACAAAAGGAAGATTGGGTGCATGTTCAATTGTACCCGTGTAATAATTTGCATTAGGAGCACCAATTCCGATGCCCATTACCTTGAGTGAGGGATTTATGTTTGAAACTATTTCAATTGCTGATTTTATTTCTTCAGCAAGGAGAGTAATAAAATCACTGAGTAATTTCTCCGAAATAATTTCACTCCCCAGAGGGTTTTCCTGTTTAAGGGGAGTGGGTAACTGGGGATGTTTTTCGTACAGGATGTTACCTTCGCGGTCAACAACACCTATTGCAGTATTAGTACCGCCAATATCAATTCCTATTGCTACTTGTTTCATGTTGTGATTAGTATTTAAGTATTTCAATCCGGACAGGCAAAATGTCAATTCTGATGTAATCTGGCAAGTACCTGTAAATCCGTTGTCAAATTATTTTTTAAGCAGCACGAAGTTTACTTCCTTTTACGGCATAAAAGAAAATATACATGTAACAAACAGCAGGTACAATAAATGCCCATGAATATCCTGATACGTCTGCAACTTTACCCATGATAAGCGGAATAATAGCTCCGCCACAGATCAAAGTATTGATAATACCTGAAGCAGTGCTCAGTTCGCCAGGATTCAGGTCTTTAACAGCAAGGGTAAAAATATTTGGGAACATAATTGAGTTGAACATACCAATTGAAACAACAGCCCAAAGTGCTATGCTTCCGGTGGTAAATGCAGTGATCAGTGCAAGAACAGCAGCTAATAATGCGAATACAGCTAATGAACGGCCGGCATTTCCTTTACCAAGTTGCATAACAAGGAAATTACCCAGAGCTACTGCCATAAATATAAGGCCGATATTCCAGCTCCATCCGGTTACGAATGATCCCGAAACAAGTGCAAGTAACAATACTGCAGCCACATAGGAATATTTCTTAACATTATCCGTAATATTGGAAAGCATGATTGATCCGAAGAAACGGCCTACCATAGCGCCACCCCAGTAAATTGCAACATATTTTCCTGCAACTTCCGGTGACATATCCATAGTTGTTTTTAAATAATTGAGGATCAAACCACCTGTACCCACTTCGGCACCTACATAAAAGAAAATACCAACAGCACCAAGTATTACATGCGGGTGATTCCAAACGCTTTTACGCTGTAAATCTGTTCCGCCACCAACTTCAGGAAGTTTGGTAAGAAAAATAGCAATTGCAACCAATACAACGATGATACCGATTATAATGAATGGCATCTGCACCGTCTGAGCTTTCTCAAGAGCCGAAAGCATTTCACTGGCCCCTTTAAAAATAAAAACAGCAATAATCCACGGAGCAACCATAGTTGCAATTGAATTGAGAGCCTGAACCAGGTTAAGTCTGCCTCCGGCAGATTCTTCCGAACCCAAAGCTGTAACATAAGGGTTAGCTGCTGTTTGCAGAAAAACTACACCCGAAGCCAAAACAAAAGTAGCTGCGAGGAAAAGAGGAAACGAAGGAACTTTTGCAGCCGGAAAGAACAGAAAACTACCTGCAGCCATAAGCAATAAACCAATTATCAACGCACTTTTATACCCAATTTTCTTAATATACAATCCAATTGGAATGGAAATAAAGAAGTAAGTAATAAAGAATGCAAAACTGAGCAACTGTGCTCTAAACTCTGTTAGTTCAAAAATATCCTTTACCTGACCACTTAAAGTAATAATAAAGGTAGTGGCGAATCCAAAAATAAAGAAGATGGATCCGATTACAGTCATTCCCAGACCATAGTTTGCGTTTTTTTGTTCCATGTTTAAGTTGTTAAGGGGGTGAATTATTACTTATTACTCTGCACTCACATTTAAAACTGAATTCAAGCACTTTTTATAATTTGGGTATACAAAACACAATTGTACCTTATAAGGCTCCGGCATGCGGAAATCCTCCCAATAAAGTATAACGAAAATGTACTCCCGAAATGTAAAAATAGACAACTTAGTGTTAAGTTGACACAAAGAATTTGATTTTTTTGATTTTTTTTAAAGGATAATATGTATAATAATGAATATCAACTACAAAGAAACAGTATTTAGAATTATTCCAGTTTACCTGCACCGTTTCCAACTAAGGCAATATAAAAATCAGCCATCAGTCCGGTTTTTTCGGTATAATTTAATCCGACTTTCTGAATAAATTCATCGATTTTGTCGTGTCTGACAATGTTTACGCTGCATCCGCCAAAACCCGCGCCTGTCATACGTGCGCCAAGCACTCCGTCAACTTGCCAGGCTTCGTTTACAATGGTATCAAGTTCAAAACCGGTAACTTCATAATCTTCTTTGAGCGAAATATGCGATTGATTCATCAACTTGCCGAAAGTTACAAGATCTTCACCTATCAAAGCTGCGACAGCTTCAATAACGCGGTTGTTTTCGCTGATCACATGATGTGCCCTTTTGCGTATTGTTTCATCAGCAATAAGATGCGAATGCTTTTTGAATTCGTCCATGTTCATTGAACTGAGATCAACCATGGGTTTTGCCAGGCGAAGGTTTTCTAGAGCAACGGCGCATTCGGCAACACGCTCGTTATACTTGGAATCGGCCAGTTCGCGACGCTTGTTTGTGTTAGCTATCACTATTTTGTAATCGCCCAGGCGTAAGGGAACATGCTGAAATTCCAGCGAACGGCAATTAAGTGCCAAAGCTGATTCCTGTTTACCCATTCCAATAGCAAACTGGTCCATAATTCCGCAATTCATGCCAACGAATTCATTCTCGGCAGCACGTCCGATTTTTATCAGTTCAACCCTGTTCATAGCAGTTTCGAGTAGTGAATCCAAAGCAACTGCTGTTACCATTTCAATAGATGCCGACGATGATAAACCGGCTCCGTTAGGAATATCACCCGAATACAATAAATCAAATCCAGTTATAGTGAAACCGCGTTTCTTAAACTGATCGAAAACGCCTAAAGGATAATTTACCCATTCGTTTCCGTGTTTTAAATGTAATTCGCTAAAAGGAATTTCAGCTTTATAACTAAAATTAGTGGTAGCTAACCTGATGACCTTTTCCTGGTTTGCCCTTATAATAAGGTAGGTCCCAAAGCTAATGGCACAAGGGAATACATAGCCTCCATTATAATCAGTATGCTCGCCAATAAGGTTCACACGACCGGGTGCAAAAAAAACGGATGGG
>CAZOXJ010000004.1:0-10797 GCA_964583325.1 uncultured Lentimicrobiaceae bacterium | reverse complement strand
ATCAGTATGCTCGCCAATAAGGTTCACACGACCGGGTGCAAAAAAAACGGATGGGGTCTCTCTGTTGTTTTGATAAATATCCTGAAAGAGGTCTTTCAAATTGGTTACATCCATTGCTCTAAAATAATTATGCTGTAAAATTAGAAAGAAAAATGTACAAGACTTTATAATTTTTTTTAAAAAACAAGAATAACATATAGATTTTATCAATACAAGCTATATTGATCTTCATTTTGCTGTTTTTACAGCAGAAGAAATCAGGTCTTTTGCTTTTTCTTTTTTGCAGCCGGGAACAAAACATTGTTTAATATCAGTCTGTATCCGGGTGAATTAGGAAAAAGATTCAGATCGGTCGGAGGATCGCCAACCCGATGCTCGTAATCCTCAGGATCGTGGCCACCGTAAAATGTCCATGTTCCTTTTCCGAAATCGCCGTGTATGTATCTTGCTTCATCAAGCGCTTTGTTTTCGCCCATAACAATAACTTCGGGCTTCACATGTTGCTTTTCAAAAGCTGTGGTTTGTCCGCGGAAACCCCGGATTACCTGCATGTGATTCTGACACAGCATGGTAGGAACAGGATCCCATTTAGCAGAAAAATCGAATAAAGTAAAAAAATCATTGGTGGGACTCACTTTTCGCTGGGTATTTACATCGATTGACGAAATTTCATACTCATAAGGATTTGTAACAAGCGTAAAGCCTTTAAAAGCAAAGCAATTATCGTAATTTAATTTTGAATTTGCGGCAGGATCCATTCCATCGCCATCAAACATTACATCACAAATATCAATATCTTCTGATGCAAGTGCAATATCATAGCTATCGGGTGCTGAGCACATCGAAAACAAATAGCCACCACCGGCGACAAAATCTCGTATTTTAACGGCAACAGCACGTTTCATTTCTGATACTTTCGAAAAGCCCAATTTAGCCGCCATTTCCTCATTCGAACGCACATCTTCTTTATACCAGGATGCATTGCGATACGATGCCCAGAATTTCCCATATTGTCCGGTAAAATCTTCATGATGAAGGTGAAGCCAGTCGTAGAGAGGCAGAACTCCCGTTATAAGTTCCTCATCATAAACAATGTCGTACGGAATTTCAGCATAAGTAAGCGCCAAAGTTACTGCATCGTCCCACGGCAGTTTGTTTTTAGGTGAGTACACTGCTATACGGGGAGCTTTATTGAGTTTAACATCATCCATATTTACCTCAGGGTCAGCAATCTCCTGAAGTATTGCTGTTGACTGTGCATCGGCAATTACTTCGCTGCTAACGCCTCTGATAAAACACTCGCTTTCAACAGCTTTGATGTATTTTATCATAAATGAACCACCACGGTAATTAAGCAACCAACTTACTTCCACATCCTGTTGCAAAATCCAGAATGCAATTCCATAGGCTTTCAGATGATTTTTCTGCGTCTGGTCCATTGGAATTAGCAGATAGGCCGCATGAACCCTGGTCAGGGAGAAAAACAGAAGTAAAATCAGGAAGAAACGTTTCATTATTGAACCTTTATTCTTTGAACCATTTTTTAAATGATTTATTGCATTTATTTGAGAAATCGTAACGATTTAACAATGACAGTAAGCAAAAGTTTAGATTTTTCGTTTTAAGCTTTACTAAAAGCGTAGGAATCGCTTTTCATCAAAAAGAATAAAGACATAATTCCTTTCGTAAAAAGTCGGTTTAATCCTTTCTAATTAAATGGAATTGCTAAAAACCAGGCTGCCCCAGATCATTATCATCATCCATACTATTCAAACGCGATTGCATAATGACTGTATTTGAGGATGTTTGGTCAAAACCTGAATTTGGTGCAAGCGACATTCCCAGCTGGTCGATGCTCAAACCTGCCAGATCCTGGAAGCGGGCAAAGCGACTGATAAACTGCAGCCATATTTCGTCAGTAGCACCATTTCTATGTTTAGCAATGATTATCTGTGCTTTTCCTTCGGTTGAATTACCTTCTTCATCCTCCATAATTTTGTAATATTCAGGACGATATATGAAAAGCACCAGGTCCGCATCCTGTTCGATAGCTCCTGATTCGCGAAGGTCGGAGAGTTGTGGTTTTTTACTACCCTGTGCTGTGCTGCGGGTTTCTACCGATCGATTTAACTGTGAGAGTGCAATCACCGGTATATTTAACTCTTTTGCAAGACTTTTAAGTGATCGTGAAATTGCAGAAATTTCCTGTTCGCGGTTACCGCCTCCTTTGCGGTCGCCTCCGGCAGTCATAAGCTGAATATAATCGATAATAACCATATCGATATCATATTGTGCTTTTAAGCGCCTGCATTTAGCCCGGAGTTCAAAAAGTGACAAAGCCGGGGTATCATCTATATATATAGGTGCAGTTATCAGTTTCGAAATTCGTGAGTTTAACTGTTCCCATTCAAAATTCTGCAGTTGCCCGCGACGAAGGTTACTTGCCGAAAGCTCAGACTCTGATGCAACCAGACGGGCAACCAACTGATCGGCAGTCATTTCGAGCGAAAATACAGCAACTGGTTTTTTAGCTTCAACTGCTATATTGCGAGCCATGGAAAGTACAAAAGCCGTTTTTCCCATACCCGGACGGGCGGCAATAATAATAAGGTCGCTTCGCTGCCAGCCACCGGTGAGCTTATCGAGGTCAATAAACCCGGAAGGCACGCCTGAGAATGATCCGTCATTTTTCCGTGCATTATCAATCTGGTTCAATACTTTATGAACCAGTTCGGGCATGAGTTGGGCTTTTTTACGGAGGTTATTCTCGCTGATTGAGAAAAGACTGCTTTCAGTTTCATCGAGCAGATCGAAAACATCAGTTGAATCTTCGAATGATTTGCGGATGGTTTCGGTCGAAATTTTAATCAGTTCTCGCTGAAGGAATTTTTGTTTCAGTATACCAACATGGAACTCAATGTTTGCAGAAGATGCGATGCGTGAAGTTAGCTGTGTAATATAAAAAGGTCCACCTGCCATCTCCAGCTTTCCCATGTTTCGCAGAGTATTGGTAACCGTAAGAATATCAACAGGTTCATTATTATGAAAAAGCATGTTGATAGCTTCAAAAATAATCTGGTGCGATTCTTTATAAAATACACCGGCAACCAGCATATCGATAACTGCTGCTACAGCATCTTTTTCAAGCATCAATGCACCAAGCACTGCTTCCTCCAGGTCTATAGCCTGAGGGGGTAACTTGCCATGTTCCTGAAATGCGTCGCGGCCTGTTACTGGCCTTTTTATTGATTTTCGCGATGCAAGCGCATCCATTCTTTCATTCTCCTCCATAAGTGCCAAAAATAGCTATTTTTCAACCTGCTTTGCCGTTTTGGGCTACAATAATTTATTAACAACAGGGATAGGAAAATAGGTTTTGGGAGTAAGGGATTAGGGATTGTGGGGTTTCTGGTCTGTGGTTTCTGTTTTCTATAATAGTTTAAGGTTCAATATTCGATATTCGATATTCATTATTCTGTATAAAAAAAGGCCGCCTGAAACAGACAGCCTTTTCTGATTTTTTTAAGGACAACTATTTTGCAACAGGCGCAGCACTTTTGTTCAGATTGTTCTGTGGCATTTGTGCTCCGGTGGAAGCTTCAACTACATTACCAATAATCCGGAGTTGAATAGAAGCAACTGTTCCATTGGACATCACGGTGACAGTTTTGTTGATCGGGCCATTCCGGTTGGTATCGTATTTTACTTTAATTGAAGCCGATTTTCCTCTTAAAATAGGTTCACGGGGCCATTCAGGAACAGTACATCCACATGAAGATGACACATTCGACAGGATAAGTGGTTCAATACCGGTGTTTTTGAATTTAAACTCACATGTACCGTCACCGCCTTTGGTTACTGTTCCATAATCATGAGTTGTTTTTTCAAATGTGATAACCGGAGCATTGGGATTCGACGCTGGCTGAGGAGTTGCATTTTGTGCAAAAGCTGAAACAGCCATAACCATCGCAATTCCTAAAGTAACAAGTACTTTTTTCATTTTTTTAAATTTTATTGGTTTAGTAAATATTTTGACATTTTTACCGGATAATACCCGGAACCATTTTAGTATTCTGCAATTTGCAATTTTCGTGCCAGTTGATTATCTGGTCACAAAAATATCAAATATTCGTGACACAATACGAGGTTAATAACATTAAAATCCTAAATTTGTTTAAAATTAACAATCTCTTATGAAACAGATAAGCTTACTTGCGACGTTAATTCTAATAGGTGGCATACTTACATCATGTTGTACTGCCAAAAAAGCAGAAAACGCTCAACCCATTACCGGAGCTGGAATTCCAGGCCCGAAAGTTATCATTTATAAAACAACGAAAGATTATTCCAAACTGGTTCCGGTCACTTTAAGTGACGACAAAAAAAGTATAGCATCCTATCCTGATATTAAAGATATTTATTTTGACGGCTTACTCGCCTACCCTACTCAGCTGAACGATGGTTTTTTACTCGATAACCGGGGTATTTCGGCAAATGTTGCTTTTATCAACCTTACCTACGAAGAATATTCGAAACTGCCTGCTACTCCTTCACCTGACGAATTAATGAAAATTATCATTGACAAGCAGCCTTTGAGCGTGATGTACAATTGCGGCCCGCGATCTGCTTTTAAACAGATGGAAACTGAACTGAATGCAAAAATTGACGCTAAAGATTTTTCAGCCTTTACCAGGATCAAATAAAGCTATAACGCAAGCAGCTGATTAAGTGTCGTTTACCTTTATTCTTTAGCAGTATCTTATTAAACGTTGATAACTTTTAACAAAAAATATGATTATGCTACATATAAAAGTTATGACATATTTAAAAAAACATTAATTTTGTATTTCATACAACCCGATGAATACCTCATTTTCACGGGAACAATAGTAAAAACAAAGCTATCCCTCCATTGGAAAATTCAATCCCGCTTGTTAAATTGCTCGATGGCAGAAGTTTCTATTATGCCTTTCTGGCCGGAGCTCAACGCATTTTCGAAAACCAGGGCTTACTTAATAAAATAAACGTTTTTCCTGTGGCTGATGCCGACACAGGAACAAACCTGGCAAGTACCATGCGCTCCATCGTTGACAGTCCTATCCCAACCAATAATGTTAAAATGGCAGCTACGGCTCTTGCTGATGCGGCATTGGTTGGCGCCAGGGGTAACTCCGGAATCATTTTTGCACAATTCCTTTATGGTTTTGGCAACGAAATAGAAAATGAAGAAAACCTGACAGTCGAAAATTTTTCGCGTTCCATTACCAAAGCTGTTACTTACGCCTACGAAGCCATTGCTAATCCTGTGGAAGGCACTATGATTTCGGTAATCCGCGAATGGGCTGAGTTTATCAATTCCATGAAAGAGTTGATTGAAGACTTTGTGGAGCTATTGATAAAAGCTTTCCAGGTGGCTAAAGATTCCCTTGCCGATACTACCCGCCAGATGGAAGTACTTGCCAGGGCTAATGTGGTTGATGCAGGTGCAAAAGGTTTTGTACTGTTCCTCGAAGGAATGATAGATTTCTTCAAAAACAGGCAAACTATACGACGGCTTGCCATTCCGATGAATGATATGATCCTTGAAGATGTTCAGGCGGATTCGCACGAAGAAATAACACATCGTTATTGCTGCGAGGCTCTACTGGCTCTTGATCTGCATCCGGGAGAAACCAAAGAAACATTGCGCAATTCGATATCCGACATGGGAGATTCACTCGTAGTTGCCGGATCCGAAAAACGTTTACGCATTCATATTCATTCCGATAACCCGATAAAACTTTTTGAAGCGATAAGTAAGAAATCATCCATAACCTATCAAAAGGTGGATGATATGGTTATGCAACAGGAAATGTCGCATCACCGTAAATTCCCTATTGCGCTGGTAACTGATTCCACCTGCGATATTCCTCAGGATATTTTGGAGAAATACCAGATCAGCATGATTCCGCTTACTCTTCAGGTTGGTGCTTCTGTATATCTCGACCGCACCACTATCGCAAGTGAACAGTTTTACAACTTGCTTGAAACATCACCGGTTTATCCTACTACATCACAACCATCGTACAAGGATTTTATCAACAAATATTCATACCTGAGTTCGCATTACGAATCAACTATCGGAATTCATCTGAGCAAACAGCTCAGCGGTACTTTTTCGAACAGCCAGCGTGCTGCAAAAGCAGTAAGCGAGCAAAGCGGGAAACAAATCAGCGTATTAAATTCGAACAGGCTTTCGAGCGCTTTAGGGCTTACTGTGCTGCGTGCTGCCGAAGCTATTGAACAAGGTAAATCGCACAGTGAGATTGTTTCAGCGGTTGAAAGCTGGAACGATAAAAACCATATCCTTGTTAGTGCCAAAACGGTGAAATACCTTGTTAAAAGTGGCAGGTTAAGCCATTCGAAGGGAGTTATGGGGAAATTATTAGGTGTAAATCCTATTATTTCAGTTAATAACGAAGGTAAAGCCACCACTTTCGGCAAAGCATATTCCGAAAAAGGCAGCATGAAACTATTAATGAAAGAGGCTTCCAAATTACTTGAAAAAGGGAAAATCTGGGGGTACTCTATTTCGCATATCCGTAATATTGAAACAGCAGATTGGTATGCTTCGCAAATGGAAACTCTAACAGGTAAAAAGCCACTTTTTATCAATGACTGCAGCCCTGTGCTGGGTGTGCATGGTGGTCCGGGAACTGTAGTTCTTTCCATTATGGAAGAATAACTCTGATTTTTTTCATTCCTTTTCCTTTAATAGCTGCTTTCTGATTTCAGGAATGTGTCAGCTATTTTTCAAATACCAAATACCAAATTCTAAGTATCAAAATCCAAAATGGTATTGCCTGCAGGTATTCGGATTTTGGATAAAGGCCTTTCGATTCCATAAACTATAAATCATTTTTTTCGTTTCACCCGCTTTTCGTACTTTCGCCCCATATTCGAAAGCATGTAGCTTTCGTGGTATTCACTTATTACATACTGAAATACTGCAACTTATATGATAACCAATCAACTGATTAACCCTGCAAGTATCGTAATTGTCGGAGGTTCGAACGATACAGCCAAACCAGGCGGTAAAGTACTGAAAAACCTGATCGACAACCATTTCGGAGGAAAATTGTATGTGGTAAATCCTAAAGAAGATACTATTCAGGGAATAACCTGTCATAAAAGTGTTGATGAATTGCCTGAGTGCGATCTGGCCATATTGGCTATTGCAGCAAAATATTGTCCGGAAACGGTCGAAAAACTGGCCCGTGACAAACAAACCCGCGCATTTATTATTCTATCGGCAGGTTTTCATGAGGAAAGTGAAGAAGGTGCTGTACTGGAAGAAAAAATAGTAGCAACTGTAAATCAATACAATGCATGCCTGATTGGACCGAATTGTATTGGCATGATGAACCATCATCATACTTCGGTTTTTACAACTCCAATTCCAAAACTGGACGCTAAAGGCGTCGATTTTATCTCCGGTTCAGGTGCTACGGCAGTGTTTATTATGGAAGCCTCTATTCCTAAAGGGCTTACTTTTTCGAGTGTTTATTCGGTTGGCAACAGCGCACAACTTGGTGTTGAAGATGTTTTAAAATACCTCGACGAAAATTTCGATCCGGAAACGAGCTCACGTGTAAAACTGCTCTATATCGAAAGTGTGAATAAACCGGATATGTTGCTGAAACATGCTTCGTCGCTGATTCGCAAAGGCTGTAGCATAGCTGCCATTAAATCAGGAAGTTCAGCCGCAGGTAGCCGTGCAGCCTCGTCGCATACGGGTGCATTGGCAAGTCCGGATGTAGCTGTTGAATCGCTTTTCCGTAAAGCAGGTATTGTTCGTTGTCATAGCCGCGAGGAACTTGCAACAGTAGCAAGTATTTTCATGCATAAACCATTGAAAGGCAAAAATATAGCTATTATAACCCATGCGGGAGGACCAGCGGTAATGCTAACCGACGCTTTATCCGAAGGAGGACTCGAAATACCACATCTCGAACATCCTGAACTACTTACAAAACTTTTCCCGGGTTCATCCGTTGCAAATCCTATCGATTTTTTGGCAACAGGAACTGCCGAACAGCTGGGATTTATTATTGATGCATGCGAAAATGACTTTCCGGATATTGACGGAATGGCTGTTATTTTCGGCAGTCCGGGGCTTTTTGAAGTGTACGATGTGTATAAGCTCCTGGATGAAAAAATGCGTTCGTGCAGTAAACCGATTTATCCGGTGCTGCCTTCAATAATTAATGTAAAAAACGAAATTGAATACTTTATCGGATTAGGGCGCATAAATTTCCCCGACGAGGTAAACTTCGGAAATGCACTCTGCAAAGTTTATAATACTCCGGTGCCGGCACCGGAAATTATAGCTCAGCCCGAAATTAATCTGAAAGCTATCCGCGCTATAATTAACCAGGCAGAAAACGGATATCTCCATCCTGAAAAAGTTCAGGAATTATTCGATGCAGCAGGTATTCCGCGTGCAGGTGAAGCCGTTGTTACTGACAAGGAGTCTGCTATAAAAGCTGCATCAGAACTGGGTTTGCCAGTGGTTATGAAAGTAGTTGGTCCGGTTCACAAATCCGATGTCGGTGGTGTGGTTCTGAATGTAAAGAACTTTGACCAGGTGGCTAGTGAATTTGACCGTATGATTCAGATTGCAGACACAACTGCCATTTTGATTCAACCTATGCTCAGCGGACATTCTGTGTATATCGGTGCCAAGCAGGAACCAAAATTCGGTCATATGGTTTTATGCGGACTGGGAGGAATTTATATAGAAGTACTCAAAGACGTGCAATCGTCGCTGGCACCTGTTTCAATAGGAGAAGCTGCCGATATGATTACCCGGTTGAAAAGTTACAAGATTATACAGGGAGTACGTGGGCAGGAAGGATTAAACGAAGAACTTTTCGCTGATGTAATCACGCGTGTTTCAGCTCTTTGCCTGGCTGCACCTGAAATTGCCGAAATGGATATTAATCCGCTGATGGGCAATATGAAGATGCTGAAAGCTGTGGATGCAAGGATACGGATCGAAAAGTAAACTTTTTATTCCGGTGAAAAAAAGGTGTAGTTACCCTTTGATTTTGATCAATGAGTACCTGCCTTTTCCTTATTGTATGTCTGTACAATTTCCACCATATCCTGCCAGGTTAGGGTTTGCGGACGATTCAGGTAAGCAACCACGGCTGCAGCCGGAAATCCCAGCATAAAAATAAATGTTGCTCCGCTGCTTCCTCCGGTTGATGCTAATCCAATAATTCCAATTGTCATTAATCCTATAACGGCTATTTTTCGCGATTTATTCATATTCTTACCGGTAAACTTCATTGTAATTGCTTTGGCAGCAGGAGTTTCGAGTAAATAAGTATCGGAAAAAGCTTTGAGCGTTTTAGCTGAAACAGGAAGTAGTACATCTGAATTTATCGAAATAAAATAGCCGAAATAATCCTTTTTACTGCGCCCGTTTTCATTTTCAATGATCATATTGTTGTGATAAACATTCCCATTTGCATCCTGACCCACATATTCGATCCAGCCGTTAAACTGTGGAATTTTCCTATAGATATACAGGTCCATTTCACCACTTACAATTTTTTCGGCAAACACATAATTCGCTTCCGAAATCTTTGCTGACCGATAGTACTTATCTTCAATGGTTACTGCATAAACGCGACTTGCCGGATACAAATGCTTTGGATTTTTCCATACCGAAACCATCTGGTCAGTGAAATTTTTTCGGATATAAGCATAATCGCAAATTGAATCAGCGGGTGTGTTCCAGATCACAGCCTGCCTGTAATCAATAAAAGGAATATCATCGCGATCGGCATCAGGTTGTGTGTTAGCAGTAATAGTTACTCCGTTTGTATCCTTCGACGCTTCAATAGAATCAGTTGCGGAAAAGCCAATATAAATTTGTGATTCAGAAATTAGCGGAGCAAGGAATAATAGAAGCAAGTAACGCCAGCCTTTCATAAAGCAATATTTTTCCTGTAAAAGTAAACATCTTCCGGAATAACTCAATTCTTCTACCTTTGCACAAATTTTGAGTTTATGAAAAAGCATGATTTGGTATTTATCACGTTTATTTTGGCGGTAATTGCCATTTTTGTTTTCATTTCGCCTGTTACCAGCTGGTACATGGTTTTTAATAAAGAACATGGAATGGTCATGAGCTTTCTGAAATTTGCGCTGTTGGCAACTTTAGGAGAAATAATAGCCCTTCGTATCAAGACCGGAAACTACAACGAACCTGGTTTTGGAATTATTCCACGCATGATAGTATGGGGATTTCTGGGTTTAGCTATTAACCTGGCTTTCAATATTTTTGCTTCCGGAGCACCGGTTTTCCTGGCTTATATGGGATTAAAAGATGCACCGGCTGCCATGAACGGTAGTTTTTCAGGGCTCAAGTTGCTGGATGCTTTTACAATTTCCACTACCATGAACCTCATTTTTGCCCCGGTTATGATGACTTTTCATAAAATTACAGATATCCATATTATTGCTAACGGAGGAACGGTCAGCGGGTTGCTGAAACCCATCCCTTTCGGACCCATCCTGAAAGGTATCAACTGGGATGTAATGTGGAACTTTATTTTCAAAAAGACCATCCCCTTTTTCTGGATACCTGCTCATACTATTACCTTTTTACTTCCTCCCGAATTCAGGGTATTGTTTGCTGCTTTATTGGGAATAGCGCTGGGATTGATTTTGGCGATCGGCGGACAGAAGGCAGTGAAAAGTGTTGCTTCGCTTCGCTCGCAATGACAGTGAAGAGTGAAAAGTGAA
>CAZOXJ010000003.1:48309-54890 GCA_964583325.1 uncultured Lentimicrobiaceae bacterium | reverse complement strand
TATATTTTCGCCAAACCGCATTTTATTTGCCTTAATCAATGTAAATTTGCCTTTTTTACTGATCAATCAAAATACCATGGCAAGTAATAAATATGCGGTAATCGGGATAGGACAATTTGGAAAAGCTATTGCTAAAGCTATTTCTGCAAAAGGATACGAAGTAATGGCAATTGACAGCGATCCTGAAATAATTGATAGTATAGGCGATGATGTTGCTTACGCTGTAACCCTTGATGCGACAGATAAACGCGCTCTTCAAGGTCAGGGTATTCAGGAATTTGATGCTGTTGTGGTTGCTATTGGCTCCGATTTTGAGCAGCGATTGCTCTGCTCCTCGATACTTCTCGATCTTAATGTGAAGCGTATAATTACCCGTGCTAACGGAGAAGCTCAACGTATTATACTCGAAAAAATGGGAATAACTGAAGTCCTTTCTCCCGAAGAGGAAGTAGGTATAATTGTTGCTGAAAGAATGCTGAACCCCAATATTGTTAGCTATTTACAATTACCTGATAACCACCGTGTAGTGGAGCTTTTTAGTCCTAAAAACTGTATAAACAAAACCTTCGGAGAAATTGACCTTCGAGATAAATATAAACTCAGCCTTATAACTGTAAAAGAAGAACTAAGGATCATTAAAGACGGTAAAGAAATTATCGAGCATCACATTATCGGAGTGCCAGATTCTAAGCAATCCCTTCAGGCTACCGATAGGCTTGTACTTTTTGGTCATGTTCATGATATTGACCGGTTTCTTGAAATCAACACATAGGGTATGCTCAGAGATAGGGTTTTCCGGATAAGAGAGTTTATTAATATCAGGCTGTATAAACACAGGTCTTATGTTGTTGGTGCTTTGCATTTTGCAAGTATTATTGTTTCGCTGATCGCTATCACAGCAATTATCTACCAACATGGTTTTCCTCAAACGGATTACAGCTTACAACTTACAAATTCAATAATCAGAACAAGCCTTATTTTTTATATATTAAAATTCCTGACCAGGATTTTTTACGAATTCCATCCAATTGATTTTATAAAAGAAAACAGGTTTGAAGCTATTTTGCTTTCTCTCATTACGTTTGATCAACTTGTCAAAGTTTTTACAGGAGCAAATATCGTTCAGCAGTTCATGCAGGTGATTGGTTTCCCTGGAATTCACACATATTATAACCTTTTTATACAGTTTTATTTTTCCCTTATTATCATTATCGAACTTGGAAAAGCAGGACGCTTTATCGATTATATTCATATCGGCCCTTCCGGTTTACTTGCATTATCATTCTTATTATTAATTGCGTCAGGCACAGGTTTGTTGCTGTTACCAGAAATGACTGTGAGCGGAATCAGTCAAATTGATGCATTTTTTACATCAACAAGTGCTTGTTGTGTTACCGGGCTTGCAGTAGTAGATACACCAACGTGTTTTACTCTTAAAGGGAAAACAGTATTGATGTTGTTAATGCAGCTTGGTGGATTAAACATTATTGCATTTGCAACTCTCTTTGCTTCTTTTCACCGGAATTCAGGAGGAATAAGGATGCAATCTTTGATTAAAGATATTGTTTCGACTGACAAACTTAGTGATACACGCGGACTTTTACGCAAGATTTTCATTTACAGCATTTTTATCGAAATAACGGGAGCTACATTCCTGTTTCTGACATGGCCTAACGAATTGCAGTTTAATGGGCTAGGGGAGAAGATATATTTCTCTGTTTTTCATGCTGTTTCAGCTTTTAATAACGCTGGTTTTGCATTGTTTACTAATAATATGTACGATGTTTCAATCAGACATGCTTATAATTTACATCTTGTGATTGCAACCTTGATATTTTTAGGAGGAATTGGTTTTATAGTTCTCGAAGATATTTTTGCAATGAGGAATATCAGGGAGCGCAGGAAAATGAAATGGAAAAGATTGCAAGCCCATTCAAGGATAGCACTTTATACTTCTGGGATACTGATCGTTGTGGGTGCAATTGTTTTTTATCTTGTTGAATTCCGGCACTCTATTTCAGGTTATGGAATTTATGGAAGTATTGTTTCATCACTTTTTCAGTCAGTTACATGCCGGACAGCCGGGTTCAATTCAGTTGATATCGGCCATTTAGGACAGCCAGTGATTTTCTTTATGATGTTCCTTATGTTTATTGGCGCATCTCCGGGATCAACCGGTGGAGGTATCAAGACAACAACATTTTCAGTTTTACTCCGTTCAGCAATAAGTACAATAAAAGGCAGGCAAAATGTTGAAATTGTTAAACATACCATATCAAATGCTACTATAAGCAAAGCTTATTCTATTGCTCTTTTCTCAATTTCGCTTATTTTTATATCCACTTTTTTCCTATCAGTATCTGAACCGGATAAAGATATCATTGATCTGCTATTTGAAGAAATTAGTGCTTTTGGTACTGTCGGTTTATCTACAGGCATTACTGCTTCCTTATCTGATGCTGGTAAAAGTATAATTATACTTTCGATGTATATTGGTAGAATTGGAACACTAACACTTGCGATGGCATTAACAAAACGTATTGTTTATGCCAAATACAGATATTCAGAAATCAATGTTATCGTAGGCTAGAAGTTTGTATTTTGTCACTAAAACATAAAAGAGTGATCAGTTTCCGCTTTAAAATAGATTTCACAAAACAGGTTTTGGAAAATTTGATATACCAGAGAAAAAAAAAGAGAGGTATATGCCTCTCTTTTTAATGTTTTTTAATTATCTGCAAGAAAAAATATTACTGCTTGTTATTTACCGGGCTAAAGTATAATTATCTCACAAATAATCATTTAATAATCTTGTTAAAAGATGTTAAGATCGATGACAATTTTTATTCTTCCGAATCCTGACGTTTTTCTTTTTCTTCATCGTCATCCTCTTCTTTCTCATCTGATTCTTTCAAATCGAGTGCTGAGTCGAAGAAATCTTCATCTTTATCCGATTTGGTATCAATTTTAACTGGCACCTTTATGAGATAACTAATTTCTTCCGTATCGATGGTAATAGCAAAAAAGAATGTACCATTGGGCTGGGGTATCTTAATAGTATGATTGATCCAGCCTAAGGGATATTTCTTGCGTATGGCTTCCATTATTTCCGGAGAAACATTGGCGTAATTGATTATCAGTTTTTTACGATTGTTTTGCATTGTAGTCTAAGCTTTTATTCTAAAAAATTGTGCAATTATACGGAAGAAATTGAAAAAAAAGTATGTTATTTTAATTTATTAACAACTTTTTTATTAAAGAGTGTCTTATTTTGTTTTTTGAAGTACAAAAGCAGTGCGGTTGGTTGAATAAATACTTAACCTGTGGGTTGATGTAGCCTCATCATAATGAGTTTGATAGCGCATTTCTTCATTAACCCGTCCATGGCCTCCAAATTTAGAATGATCGGTATTCAATATGATTTTATAAGTGCCTGCTTCAGGAACCTCAAATTCATAACCTGGAATAGAACCTGATGTATGAAAATTAAACAAAAATAACAGTCCGGCTCTTTCATAAACAAGGCATTTATTGTTTTCGTCGCAATTTATCTGTTTGGCGAATAAAGTGCTTAAGAGGTTCGCATCTTTTATGATCTTGATCATAGCGCGATCAAAATCTGACAAATAGTGATACCTGAGCAAGGGATTATCCATAAGTGACCACTGACGGCGGGCATGTTTGTAACTCCAGTTATTACCTTCACGCGGGAAATCAATCCATTCGGGATGACCAAATTCGTTACCCATGAAATTAAGGTAAGCTTGTCCTCCCAGGCTTATTGTTATGAGACGGATCATTTTATGCAAAGCAATACCTCTTTCTACAACCAGATTCTCGTCGGAGGATTGCATATTATAATACATTTCCTTATCCATCAGCCTGAATGCTATTGTTTTATCACCAACCAATGCCTGATCGTGCGATTCGCAATAAGTCACCGTTTTAACATAGGGCAGTCTGTCGTTTAAAACCTGCCACATTTCGCCCATACTCCATTCTTCATCCTGCACATCTTTGAGGTATTTGATCCAGAAATCAGGAATGCCCATTCCCAACCTGAAATTAAAACCTATACCTCCATCATCAATCGGTGAGGTTAGTCCCGGCATTCCTGAAACATCCTCAGCTATTGTAACAGCCTGTGGATTAATGTTATGCGTAAGATGGTTGGCCAGTTGTAAGTATGTAATTGCATCGAATTCAACGCCATGTTTGAAATACTTGTCAATTGTATCGATTGGTTCATTGCCGTGGTGAAAGTAAAGCATTGAACCTACACCATCAAAGCGGAAACCATCGAAGTGAAATTCTTTCAGCCAGAATTGTATGTTTGACAAAAGAAATTGAAGAACTTCCGTTTTTCCATAATCAAACAGTTTTGAGTCCCAATCTGGGTGTTCACCGCGCTCGCCGGCATGGAAATATTGTGTTTCGCTTCCATCGAACAGGTTTAATCCTTCATTCAGATTTTTTACTGTATGTGAATGTACGAGGTCCATTATCACAGCAATACCCATGTTATGAGCGGTAAGAATCAGGTTTTTAAGATCTTCAGGTGTTCCAAACCTGGATGATGGTGCAAAAAAGTTTGAGACATGATAGCCAAAAGATCCATAATAGGGATGCTCCTGAATAGCCATAAGTTGTACTGCGTTATAACCAGCTTTCTTAATCCTGGGCAGTATATTTTCTGAAAATTCATTGTATGTCCCCAGGCCTTCCTTTTCCTGTGCCATACCGACATGGGCTTCGTAAATAAATAATTCTCCCAGTTTTCCGATATTGAAATGATCATTTTCCCAATCGAATGCCGTCGAAAACCAAAGCTGTCCGCTGAAGTTTTTTGTATCCTCATCCTGAATAACCCTGTTTATATATGCAGGAATCCGGAGCTGATCACCAATATCGCTTTTTACCAATACTTTAATTTTACTGCCATGTGTAAAAACAGTTTTATAGTATTCGGCATTTAACTTTATTTCCCAGATTCCGTTTTCTTTTTTCTGTAACGGGTGTGAGTAGTTATTCCAACTATTGAAATCGCCGGTTAGGAAAAGACCGTGAGCAGAAGGTGCCCATTCGCGGTAAACCCAACAGTCTTCGGATGGGATAAAATGTATTCCCATATATTCATAAGCCAGTGCAAATTTCTCGATATTGCCTGAAATGGATTCTATGTACTTTAGTTTGCTTTTATACCTTTCGTGTCTGGCAACAATGTCGGCCGCAGCCTGTTCAAGCCACGGATCCAACTCTATAATCCTGGGCAATTTCCCTTGGTTATCAGTCATATATCAAAATTTCTTTGTATCTGGTTTTAAATTATTATTCATGCAAATTATGAAATAAAACAGCAAGTTGTTAAAGTTTTTTGATCCTGAAATGTTTTTTTTGACTACCTCCTTTCAATACAGGAATGTTCCATTTATAAAAAGATATAATTTTTAAATATTAATACAATGATAATCAGCAACCTACATTAATTTCGGTGAAAAAATTGTGATTTGGGCTGAAGTACTTGTTATAATCTCAGAACTACTTAACCGGAAAATAAATGTTTGTTTGCCAAGCATTTGAATCAGTTTCCATAATCGGGTTAGTAATATACTCTTCCCACGACGGACCGATGGCATATAAGCCATTGTTGTTCATATACAGGTACAAGGCAGAGTATGCATTTTTAATTAAATACCGGGTTCCGAAATATTTAATCATAACAGTTTTTTGTGGTTGCACCTGAATACAATTAATGCCTTCAGGCGTATTAATGGCTAAAAAAATGGGAATACAGGTTTCAATATCATATACATTCATTGTAGAACCGTGATAAATAGTTAATGGTGCACCGGCAGGGGAGAGGCTTTCCTTTTTAATGAATCTGGATATCTTCTCATACATTAAGGGAAGTTTTTTTGTAATTAATTCTGTTGAAGCAGTATCGCGAACCGTTAGTAAAACTCTTGCCGGAGATTCAACATCATTGATTTCGAAACCGTTTACCATTTTATTTGCGATTGCAAGCTTTTCAAGGTTCATTAATCCCGTCTCCAGGTCAGGACCAACCATCCTGTTAATAAAAAGCCCCATCCATCTCGAAACAGGATTCATGCCTACATCACTGTCAAGGCGCCACGTTACGTTCGTTCCTTTATCATTTTCGTCAAAGCGAAATGTGCAGGAAGTTTTGCCGCTTTCGCCAAAATCAAGAATAACCAGAAGTGAATCACAAGGGGTACTTGAAATAATTATCGCATTGCCTTTTAAGCGATTATTAATTTTGCTATTCCAGTTTAAGGTAGCACCCACACCTTTTTCTGGCCCTGTATAAAGCAGTGCCATTGATGTGTCAGGTAATAACCAAGGCGACCATTTTTTCCAGTGCTTAAGAGTGTTAACCTTCTCGAATAAACTTTCGGACGTTGCTGAAATCAGCAAACTGCGCTCGACATGAACTTTACCAGGCAACAGAAATCCGGCAGATATCACAACCAACACTAAACAAAGAAAGAGGACTATAATGAGTCGCAGTGTTTTCATTTAAAGGAAACAATTGGTTTTGTAAAAATACAAAATATTAA
>CAZOXJ010000003.1:0-48209 GCA_964583325.1 uncultured Lentimicrobiaceae bacterium | reverse complement strand
CAATTGAATACTACGAAAGCGACCATTTTACAGTCAGGCCCGACACTCAGATTTTCAGGCTGGTAATTGTTCAACCGATATAAGTCCATGATACATCTGATTTAAGCCTCGCGTTGTGAGGCTTTTTTTTTGTAAGTTAGTGCCTTAAAAATGAAGTGGGTTTAAGGTCAGATTAAAAAATTCAAATATTTCAATATCAGAAAAATGGAACGGGAAACTAAAATAGAATGTCCTAATTGCGGAGCCGAAATAAATGTAAATGAAATCCTTTATCACCAGTTAGAAGATGATTTTAAAAAGAAATATACTGCTCAACTGGCAATTGAGAAGAAAAAGTATGATTTGGAACTCGAAAACTTAAATCTGCAGAAAGAAGAATTTGAAAAGAAAAAGCAAAAAGAGAATGAGCTTTTCCAGGAGAAATTACAGTTAAGGCTCAAGGATGAGAAATTGCTTCTGGAGAAACAGATCAAAGCACGACTCAATGAAGAGCAAGCAGAA
Source organism: uncultured Lentimicrobiaceae bacterium (assembly GCA_964583325.1). Taxonomy (GTDB): domain Bacteria; phylum Bacteroidota; class Bacteroidia; order Bacteroidales; family UBA4417; genus UBA4417. Next base: position 47,708 of record CAZOXJ010000003.1, on the reverse strand, counting down.
CAGGTTGCTGCCATGCAGAAAGATTTGCAGGAACAATCGGAAAAACTTAAAGAGCTCAGCCGCAGCAAAGCAGAAATTGAACGACTGAAACGCGAAAAAGATGAGCTAAAGGAAAGTGTAATGGCTGATGCCGAGCGTATTCTGAACCAAAAACTCACAGATGAAAAGGAAAAAATAAGAAAATACGAGCAGGATCGTAATGAGTTAGCCATTAAGGAATTACAAAAGCAACTAGAAGATCAGAAACGCCTCACAGAGGAAATGAAACGCAAGCAGGAGCAAGGCTCTATGCAATTGCAGGGTGAGGTGCAGGAGCTTGCCATTGAAGAATGGCTGGCTGCAAATTTTCCACTCGATTCAATCGAAGAAATTAAAAAAGGCGCTCGCGGTGGTGATTGCATCCAGACTGTAAATACCAGGACAAGTCAGAATTGCGGAACAATTTATTACGAAAGCAAGCGTACCAAGGACTTTCAGCCATCATGGATTGAGAAATTTAAAAGTGATATTCGTATTAAAGGTGCTAATATCGGTGTTCTGGTAACTGAAGTATTGCCGTCGGACATGGATCGAATGGGCTTAAAAGAAGGTATTTGGATATGTACATATGATGAGTTCAAGGGATTGTGCAAAGTACTGCGGGAATCAATTGTACAGGTTAGCAATGCGTTGGCTTCGCAGGAGAATAAAGGCGATAAAATGGTCATTTTGTACGACTATCTCACCAGCAATACTTTTCATATGCAAATTGAGGCCATTGTTGAAGGCTTTACGCAAATGAAAATAGATCTGGACAGTGAAAAGCGATCTATGCAAAAAAGTTGGAAAATGCGGGAAAAGCAGATTGAAAAAGTAATTGACAATACTATCGATATGTATGGTTCAATTAAAGGAATAGCTGGAAGTGCAATTCAGGATATTAAACAGCTTGATATGCCATATACGGATATTCTTCCGGAGAACGTATAATTAGCATGTAAAGCTAATCAAGGCAGCTTATTGATATGTTTTAATAAGAATCCAATAGTCCTATAATTAATATTATGTTAAATAGAAAATAACAAAACAGAAGAGCCCGGCAAAACCGGGCTCTTCTGCATAACAATATGATTTAATTATAAATTGCTCAATTTGTCGTTAACAGCGATTAATTTCTCAGTCATTTTTAACCTTGTGTATATTTCTTTTAACGAAATCAGTGTAGGTTTATCCTGAGGTTGAATTGATTCGCATTTCTCAAGATATGGTAATGCCAGGTTTAGGTAATTATTGCCATCTGCCAACATTTTATCATATTTTGCAGTTTCATTGATTGGCAGTTTATTAGCCTCATTAATAACTTCGCCACCTTTGTTGAAATAGATAGCTCCGAGGTTAAATAAAGCATCAAAATAATTAGGGTCTGCATCAATAGTTTCTTTGTAAGAGGCTATCGCTGCATCAAAATATTTAGCTCTGTCAGCATCAGAAAGGCTGGTATCATTTTTCATCAAATCATAGGTTACCCCTACTGCATATAATACCGAAACATTTTTAGGTTCTTTCTCTTTAGCTTCCATGAGGCTCGAAATAGCTTTTGCATGGTTGTTGGTAGAGATGTACATATTAGCCTCAGTAATAATAATATCAGTATTACCAGGGAACATTTCTTTAGCTTGATTAAGAACCTGGGCTCCTTTTTCGAGATCGCCTTTATCCTTGTAAAGATTTGCAAGTGAGGTATATACACTGACTTCTTTCATTCTTAAATCAGCAAGGTATTGGTATCTTTCGATTGCTTTATCAAGAAAAGCAGGATCAGTTGCTGCTTTCTTTTCGAAACATAAAGCAGCACCATAATTGGCTAAAGTATCAATAGTTTGATTTTCCTTACTGATATTGATCGCTTTTTCGAAGAATGGCATCGCACCATCAAAATCATTTTGCTGGAAATAAGAGATACCCTCGTTAAAAAACTCTCCGCCAATAGCGCCTAGACGAGCAGCTATATCAGCTTTAAATTCTTCTTTAACATCTAGTGTGCGTGCTTTGGTATAGGCTTCGTATGCAACATTTATTGCATCAGGAGCAAGTACAGCTTTTGCGGGAGAGATCTGAATATCAAGATAAATTCCACCTCTGTAATACCATACTTTGGCATCAGTAGCAGCTTCAGGATAAGTAATGGCTTTGTCGATAAATTCCTTAGCCTTGATCAAATCCTTTTTCATCCAATAATTGTATGCCGAGGTACGGTCTTTCTTCATTTGTGCGAAAGAAGCGCTCACCAACATAATTAGGGCAAATAAAACAAGAGTTCTTTTCATTTCCTTAACTTTTTAGTTTTGATTTTTCTTTGAGTTAATGTGTTATTATTTAATTAAAGGTATTTATTCTTCTGGTATTCTAGTATCTGTTTGATCTGTATCATCATCTGCAACATTATTATTTTCACCTTCAAGCAGTTCGGTTCCGTCCAATAATTCATCTTCATCTACTTCATCGATTTCGCATTCAACTTTTGCTACTGCAGCTATTCCATCATCATCTTTCAGGTTAATGAGCCTAACTCCTTGTGTTGCTCTCCCCATAACTCTCAGATCGTTTACTCCCATGCGGATTATTATTCCTGAGAGATTAATTATCATAAGATCGTCGCGATCGGTTACATTTTTAATAGCAATCAGGCTTCCGGTTTTTTCGGTTACGTTAATGGTTTTAACACCTTTACCACCGCGGTTTGTAACCCTGTAGTCGTCAAGGTCCGAGCGCTTGCCATATCCCTTTTCCGATACAACAAGGATGGATTCCTCATTACTATTAACACATATCATGCCAATAACCTCATCAGTCTTCCCTCCTAGTGTTATACCCCTTACTCCTGTTGCGGTACGGCCCATCGGACGAACGGTTGATTCGTTGAAACGTATTGCTCTTCCGCTGCGCAATGCCATCAGTACTTCACTGCTTCCGTTTGTTAAACGTGCTTCGAGTAACTGATCGCCTTCGTTAATGTTTATGGCATTTATACCATTCAAACGTGGACGTGAATAGGCTTCGAGAGAGGTTTTTTTGATAGTGCCCTTTTTAGTACAAAGTATAATGTAATTATTTTTTACATATTCTTCATCTTTAAGGTCTTTAAGGTTTATGATTGCCCTTACCTTATCATCCGACTCAATATTCAACATATTTTGAATAGCGCGGCCTTTGGACGTTTTTCCACCTTCAGGGATTTCGTAAACCCTCAGCCAGAAACATTTACCCTTTTCGGTAAAGAAAAGCATATAGTTATGTGCTGTGGCAATGTACAAATGTTCAAGGAAATCTTCCTCTCGGATATCCGACCCGCGTGCACCCCTTCCACCTCTGCTTTGGCGTCGGTATTCGGTGAGTGGTGTACGTTTCATATAGCCCATATGCGAGATGGTAATTACCACTGCTTCATCAGCAATCGTATCTTCAATCCTGAAATCCTTCGCGCTCAACTCGATGCGTGTCATTCGCTCATCGCCATACTTCTCTCTTATCTCCGTAAGTTCAGTTTTGATAATGTCGAACTGCAATGTTTCGTCAGCAAGTATGCTGCGAAAATATGCTATGATTTTCATCAGCTCTGCATACTCTTCTTTCAGTTTATCACGTTCGAGGCCTGTAAGGCGCTGCAAACGCATATCAAGAATCGCTTTTGCCTGAATTTCGCTGAGCGAAAAACGCGCCATCAGATTTGTTCTGGCTTCATCGGGCGATGCAGCAGCACGGATTATTGCAATAACTTCATCGATATTATCAAGTGCAATCAACAGCCCTTCGAGAATATGTGCCCGTTTTTCAGCCTCGGCCAGATCGTACCGGGTACGCCTGAGTATAACCTCATGGCGGTGATCGATAAAATGACCAATAAGTTGCTTCAGATTAAGCTGATATGGACGCCCTTTTACCAGTGCTATAGCATTGGTGCTGAATGAAGTCTGTAATGCTGTGTATTGATACAGTTTATTAAGAACTACGTTCGAAACAGCATCTTTTTTTAGTTCGTATACGATACGAAGACCATTCCTGTCGCTCTCATCACGTATATCGTGAATGCCTTCAATTTTTTTCTCATTAACAAGATCGGCTGTTTTTTTGATCATTTCAGCCTTATTTACCTGGTAAGGTATTGAAGTGAAAACAATAGCCTCCCGGCCTTTTTCATCAGTTTCGAACGTTGATTCACCGCGCATTACCAATCGGCCACGACCGGTTTCATAAGCATCGCGAACACCTTCATAGCCATATATTATACCACCGGTCGGAAAATCAGGTGCTTTGATAAATTTCATCAGGCCTTCAACTGTGATGTCCCTGTCGTCAATATACGCAATACATCCGTTAATAATCTCTGTAAGGTTATGCGGAGGAATATTTGTTGCCATTCCTACGGCAATACCTGAAGTTCCATTAATAAGAAGGTTAGGTATTTTTGCAGGTAAAACGGTAGGTTCTTCGAGCGTATCGTCAAAATTAGACTGAAAATCGACAGTATCTTTATCAATGTCGGCAAGCAGTTCTTCGGCTAACTTACGGAGACGAACCTCTGTATAACGCATTGCCGCCGGACTGTCACCATCAATAGATCCAAAGTTACCCTGCCCGTCAACCAAAGGATACCTTAACGACCAATTCTGGGCCATTCGAACCATTGCATCATAAACAGAGGTATCACCGTGAGGGTGATATTTACCCAGCACTTCACCGACAATACGCGCAGATTTTTTGTATGCCCTGTTAGATAATACACCTAAATCAAGCATTCCGTATAATACTCTTCTATGAACGGGTTTAAGACCATCGCGTACATCGGGTAATGCCCGGGATACAATTACCGACATCGCATAATCGATGTAGGCACCTTTCATTTGTGTTTCAATATTAACAGGTACTATCCTTTCCCCATCCTGAATGTTATCCATTTATTAACTCCTTCATTTATAATAACTTAAGTTATTCTCAACAGAACTACGAAAGTACGTAATTATTTGATACAAAAAGTATAAATATAAGCTTTTTCGATCCAGTTTCTAACATTTGCCTGTTGATATTATCAAATGGCAGTAAATGAAGGATTTAATAAATTTTGGCAAATCATTTAAGCAAACTATTTACAGACTTGTACGTTTATATTGTAATTTTGAAGGGATTTTGATAATTAATCAATTAGTAAACAGAACTGGGATATAAATGGAAGCAAAGTTCTCACAGAGAGTGAAAGATGTTTTATCCTTTAGCCGGGAAGAGGCTATAAGGCTGGGAAATGAATATATTGGTGTCGAGCATCTTCTGTTGGGGATGATACGTGAAGGAGAAGGAATGGCAATACGGATTTTGAGCTATCTGAATGTTGATATGGCCGAGTTGCGCCGCAATATTGAATCAGCTATTGTTAATCCTGCTAACCACAATAAAGTCAATGATAATCTGCCGCTTGTAAAGCAGGCTGAACGTGCTCTTAAGCTTACTTATCTCGAAGCAAAGCTTTTTAACAGCGAATTAATAGGAACGGAACACTTAATGTTAGCAATTTTGAAAGACGAAGATAACCTTGTAACCCGATCAGTGAAAAAATATAATGTGGATTATGATTTGTTCAAAGAAGAAGTAAAATCGTATTTGATTACCGGGGACGACGCATCGCTTCAGGCAGATAAGGAAAAGCTTTTTGGCGAAACGGATTCAGATCCAAAGGATGAACTCTCAGGCGGTTCACAGGATGATGATCCGGATGAAGGTGGTGGTATTGAAAACCTTAGAAAAGCCGCTGACAGTAAGTCCAAAACGCCTGTACTCGATAATTTTGGACGCGACCTTACCAAGGCAGCTGAGGAAAACAGACTTGATCCGATAGTAGGCCGTGAAAAAGAGCTCGAACGAATCTCGCAGATATTAAGCCGCCGGAAGAAAAACAATCCAATACTCATCGGTGAGCCTGGAGTTGGTAAATCGGCTATTGCCGAAGGACTTGCCTTACGGATTGTTCAGCGCAAAGTATCGCGTGCTTTATTTAACAAAAAGGTTTATACGCTTGATCTGGCTTCGCTGGTAGCGGGTACCAAATATCGCGGACAGTTTGAAGAACGTATGAAAGCAGTATTGAACGAGTTGGAGAAGAATCGTGATATTATTCTTTTTATTGACGAAATCCATACTATAGTAGGTGCCGGAAATGCAAGCGGATCGCTGGATGCAAGTAATATGTTCAAGCCTGCGCTAGCCCGTGGCGAAATACAATGTATCGGTGCAACAACTTTGGATGAATACCGTCAGTACATTGAAAAGGATGGAGCTCTCGAACGCAGGTTTCAAAAAATTATAGTAGATCCGACCTCACCTTCCGAAACAGTAACCATTTTAAACCAGATAAAGGAAAAATACGAAGACCATCATCTTGTAAAATACACTCCTGAAGCAATTGATGCTTGTGTTTCGCTTACAAACCGTTATCTTACTGATCGTTGTCTTCCGGATAAAGCCATTGATGCTCTTGACGAGTCGGGTGCACGTGTACATATATCGAACATGCACGTTCCGGTTGAGATTGTAACCACAGAAAGTCTGATTGAAGATATCAGGCAGAAGAAAATGAAGGCCATAAAAGGCCAAAAATATGAAGAAGCTGCACGTTACCGCGATGACGAGCGTAAAGCACAAGCTCAGCTCGAAGCGTTAAAGACTAAATGGGAAGAAGATTCGAAGGTAAACAGGCAAATGGTTACCGAGGAAAATGTAGCTGAAGTAGTTGCTATGATGACGGGCGTTCCGGTACAACGGATTGCTGAAAACGAAGGTTCGCGTCTAATGAACATGGAGCAGGAATTGGGTGGTTCGGTAATCGGTCAGGAGAATGCCATCAAGAAAGTTGTAAAAGCCATCCGCCGTAACCGCGCAGGCCTTAAAGATCCGAATAAGCCTATCGGTACTTTTATTTTCCTTGGGCCAACAGGCGTCGGAAAAACTCACCTTGCAAAAATACTTTCCCGTTATCTTTTCGACACGGAAGATGCACTTATTCGTATCGATATGAGCGAATATATGGAGAAATTTGCTGTTTCGCGACTCGTTGGAGCGCCTCCGGGATATGTAGGTTATGAAGAAGGCGGCCAGCTGACTGAAAAAGTACGACGTCGCCCCTACTCTATCGTATTATTGGATGAAATTGAGAAAGCTCACCCGGATATTTTTCACATTCTTCTCCAGGTGCTCGACGACGGACAACTCACTGATAGTCTGGGCCGAAGAGTAGATTTCAAGAATACAATTGTGATCATGACTTCCAATATTGGATCGAGGCAATTAAAAGATTTTGGATCAGGAGTTGGTTTCAGTACATCTGCGCGGCAGTCGCAAAGTTCGAGCATTGCTCAAAGTGTTATCGAAAATGCACTTAAAAAATCATTTGCACCTGAATTCCTGAACAGGATCGACGACGTGATTATCTTTGATTCGCTTGAACGTGAGGATATTCACAAAATTATCGATATTGAACTTGCACATCTTTTCACCCGGATTAAAGCTATGGGATACGAGCCGCGTATTACAGAAAGGGCAAAAGACTATATCCTTGAAAAAGGCTGGGATGAACAATTTGGAGCCCGACCGCTAAAAAGGGCAATTCAAAAATATGTTGAAGATATTCTCGCTGAGGAGATTATACTCACTAAACTTGTTCAGGGCGACATTATTAATATTGATTTCGATCCGGAAATAAAGGATATGAAAATTATTATTGAGAAACCACAACTTAAAGAACATCCGGTTTCGACTCTTGAACCTCCGATACTTCCTCAAATAGAGGAATAAAATTTGAAAATGCATATTTTAATCAGGACGAATCCGTAAGGATCGTCCTTTTTTTTATTTCGGAAAATTCATATTGTTAAGCTTTTGCAAATCAATCAGCTATACATGATAATTTATTATCTGCCTATTTTTCTCCATCCCATTCGTTATAAAACTGATCGAGGTAAGCGAGCATAAAATCATGCCTTTTCTCTGCCATTAACTTTCCGGTTTGTGTATTCATCCGGTCTTTGAGCAGTAAAAGCTTTTCATAAAAATGATTTAGTGTTGGTGCATCGCTGTTTTTGTATTCCTCTTTTGTAATATTAAGATTAGGCTTTATTTCAGGATTATAAATTGATCTGCCTTTGTGACCACCATAATTAAAGGTTCTTGCAATTCCGATGGCTCCGATTGCATCAAGCCGGTCAGCATCCTGAACTACGTCCAGTTCCGGTGATTTGAATTTTTGCGGTAACTGCCCGCCTTTAAAAGAAATATTTGAAATAATTTTTTCGATATGATCAATTACCAATTCATCAACGTGATTTGACTGCAAAAAGACCCTTGCCTTCTGAGGCCCGATTTGCTCATCGCCGTCATGAAATTTCGAATCGGCAATATCGTGCAATAAAGCACCGAGTTCGACAATAAAGAGGTCAACCTCTTCGTTCTGAGCAATATGCTTTGCTGATTTCCAAACCCTGTAAATATGCCACCAATCATGCCCGCCTTCCGCGTCGGAAAGCGTATACTTAACAAATTCGACTGTATTTTGAATAATTTCCTGCTTGTTCAAGGATATTCACTATTAAAGGTTAAAATATTGACAATCGGATTATTAACAACTTAAAGGAGTCCAAACCTATCGCCAAGAAAAAGTAAAATCAGGCATAGCGAAAATGCAATTACAGGTGCGATAAGCCACATGAGAAAGAATTTACGAACTTCCGTTTTCCTGAAAATATTTTTTGTTCCAAGTTTTGCAACTCCAATTCCAAGTATGGCAGCCACATTGAGTTGCACAAGTGAAGTAGGAATACCTTTGGTAACCGACGCTAATAAAAGCAAACTTGCGGAAACAAATGCAATAATTCCGGCTTCGAATTTGCCAAACAAAACGATTTCCTTACCCGTGTTATTCAATATCTTGTTCCCAAAAATAGAACTTCCGATAGCAAAACTAGGCGCAACCATAAGTGTGGATAAAATCATGATCAGCAGGAAATTTCTATCACCGGTTATGTTCAGTTCGTTGGCAGTCATACTGGCAATAGGTCCAGCAGCATTGGCGACATTATTCGCCCCTATCGAAAAAGCAACATACATCGACATAAATAGTATCAGACCATTAATAATTGGTTTGCGGTTTACATTTACTGAACGCGACATTGTAAGCCCACGCCTTCGCATTGGCCGGTAAATGTATTTTCCAAAAAAAAGACTGAGAAAAAAAGCAATTACAGGTAGTATAAACCAGGCTGGTATAACCAGAAAAAATATTTTTTCGGTGTTGGCCTCACTGAAGAATATTCCTGCAGCCCAAACAGCCATTACTGTCGACTGGCTGGTTGACTGCGGTATTCCAACCATATTAGCAACCAGCAAAGAGATTGCTACCGAAAAGAGAATAACCGAAACTACCGAAAAAGTCATTAATTCGGGGTTGATTAACTCTTTTCCAACTGTAGCTGCTGTATTTTTTCCTGCCAGGATAGCACCCAGAAAAACCATTATTCCGAAGAGACCGGGTATCAAACTTTTCCGCACCACATTAGCGCCATAAGCTGCTGAGAATGCGGGACCTGTTCCGCTTCCCCCCATTGTAATAGCCAAAAACATAGCTACAATAAATGGTATCAGCAAATGATTGAATAAGGGTGACATATGGGTTTGTTTAGATTGTGATTAAATAAATCAGAAATAGAGATGCATTTTTTTTGTATTCATTTTCCAGCAATTTTCAACTCCGATTTCCTTATTTATCTCTCTTCAGGCAACCGCAAACATGTACCGGTAAATTAATGAACAACGCAAATTTAGCCATTTATATATTACATCCTGATTGCTGCATTTGAAATTGAATCATTTATAAAAACGAACGCTCCCTGGAAAAGGAGCGTTCATACCAAAATTAAATGATATAACACTAAAACTTGTAAGCGTTGTTTTCGATCAGCCTGTCAGCAATTCGCCTCCGCGCTTCTTTAACATTAATACCGGCAACCTGTGTCAACTTTTCGATGGCTACATTCAGGTTTTCCGATTCTGAACTATCAGCAAATGAATTAAATGCATCGCGGGCTGATTTGCGGACCAAATCGGCGGTATCGTAAACATAAACGTCAAGCATATCGCGGAAAATAGCTGCATTGCCATTCATACCGTCCAGTTTTTCAACTCTTAAAGCAAGAGATTCAGCAATATACGTCTCCATAATCATTTCGGAAATGTTATTCATCACTTCCTGTTCTTTTACCAGTTTCTTATCGAAATACCTGGTTACACCATGAATTGCAATGAGTATAACTTTCTTGAAATTAGCAAGATATCGACGCTTTTCTGCATAATAACTTTCACCTTCAACTTTCCCTGAAGTAATCAGTTCAAGATTATTATATAGTTTTTCAGCCGGGCCAAAAAGATCGAATTCACCTTTCTGAGCACGTTTTATGGCAGTATCGGCAATTAAAAGCCGGTTGATTTCGTTGGTTCCTTCGAAAATACGATTTATCCGCGAATCGCGGTAACCGCGTTCGACAGCCATTTCGGCTGAATATCCCATTCCTCCGTGAATCTGAACTGCTTCATCAATTACGTAATCCAAAGCCTCGGAGCCATAAACCTTAAGAATGGCGGCTTCAACTGCATAGTGGCTTATGCCTTCGATGGTTGCACGTCCATGGTCCATACCCGATGCTTTATTGATAACGATCAGATCATCAATATCCTTACTTACACGGTAGGTAGCCGATTCAGCAGCAAATGTTTTTATTGCCTGTTGCGCAATTTTGTGTTTAATAGCACCGAAAGTAGAAATCAATACACAGAATTGTTTGCGCTCATTTGCATACTTCACTGAATCGTTAATCGCTTTTTTAGCAGCTCCTATAACATTGGCACCCAGTTTAATACGTCCCATATGAAGAATGCTGAGCGCAATCCGGAAACCTTCGCCCTGATGACCGATCATATTTTCGACAGGTACTTTTACATCGTTGTAAAAAATTTGCGCTGTTGATGAGCCTTTAATACCCATTTTCTTTTCATCAGGAGCAACAACCACTCCTTCCATGGTACGCTCCACAATAAACGCACTGAGAATCCGGTCGTTACCTACTTTTGCAAAGACAGTTTGCAAATCGGCAAAATTTGCATTGGTAATCCACATCTTTTGACCATTAAGGATATAATGTGTTCCATCCTCCGATAGCCGTGCATTTGTTTTTCCTGCATTGGCATCGCTTCCGGCGCCAGGCTCAGTAAGACAATATGAACCGATTAATTCGCCGGTAGCAAGCTTAGTTACGTATTTCTGACGCTGAGCCTCGGTTCCATAATAGGCAATAGGTAATGTTCCTATACCGCAATGGGCCATGAAAGCAACTGAAAATGAATATCCTGCACCAATAGTCTCAGCCGCAAGCATTTGAGTGACAAATGACTGGCCGAATCCACCTACATCTTCCGGTAAGGCAATACCCATCAAACCAAGTTCACCTGATTTTTCGAGAGTTGACCTCATAAGATTGATATCCGGACTGTCAATTTTATCCATATTTGGATAAACTTCTGTTTCAAGAAAATCCTGGCATGTTTGAGCAATCATCAACTGTTCGTCGTTGAATTCTTCAGGGATAAACACATCTTGGGCTTCAACGGTATCCACAAGGAATTCGCCGCTTTTAAGTACTTTTCTGTTTTCCATTATTTAAAATCGTTGTGTATGACTTGTATTGAATTGATCTCTATGCTATTGTAATGGATATGCCTAAACCGGCTTTCTGTTCTCTCCTATGACTTTACCATTTCCAAAAAAGCAAAAAATGATAGAAAACCATTGAAATCAGCCTATTCAGGATGAGAAAACTGGTCGAAAAGTACAAAAATTACATCATAAGATTTTCTATGTGTTAATAAAAAAATGTGAGTATAGAATATGATATGATATAAAACAAAAAAGAACGCTCATTTAGTAAGCGTTCTTTCAAGTGGTTAAGTTGTTTATTGGTATTAATTCCAAATTAAGGATTTCATTATGCTATCACATTTTGAAGTCATTAATATCCTTAGGATGGCAATTATTAATGAAGCTAACGGATGCAATGTTTTCGGCACGGCCTTTACGGATAAAGATATCAGCTGATTTCGAATATACTTCACTTCTGTTTGCATCATACAATAATAAGTATCCGATCAGCACATTCGCAGCCATTTCAACTAATCGACGAGCGTGGAAGTCAAAGTATTCATTATCATTGAATTCATTAACTTTTTCAACGGTTTTTGAATACTGCTCAGTCATTTTTTCAAGTGTTGCCCTGAGATATTCCAATTCAGGTTTTACTGTTAACTGTGCACGATCGCGCATGGTAGCTAAAAATGCGCCACTACCAACATTACGGATAGCTGCCACAACCTGAAGCTGTGAAGTGCCCTCGTAAATGGTTGTAATGCGTGCATCGCGATAAATGCGCTCTATCGGGAAATCTTTCATATAGCCGGTTCCTCCAAAAATCTGAATGGCGTCATAGGCTATCTGGTTGCATCCTTCGCTGGAATAAAGTTTTACCAAAGGTGTGTACATATCAGCAAGTTTCTGATACATTTTAGCATCCTGGCGCTCTTCAGGTTCAAGTTTGCGCTCTTTGGAAGCATGTGCATATGCCTTGTAAATATCTACATATCGGGCAGTTTCGTAGAGTAAAGTACGCATGGCGTCAATCTTTACCCTCATATTCGTAAGCATTTCGTAAACTGCAGCATACTTGATAATGGATTTACCAAATTGCTCCCGCTCATTTGCATATTTCAAAGCTTCGCGGTAGGCAGCCTCCGCTATTCCGGCTGACTGTGAACCAACACCCAGTCGGGCTGAATTCATGAGTGACATTACATATTTGATGAGTCCCAGTTTGGTATCACCAATTAGTTTGGCCGGGGCATTACGAAAAACCAGTTCGCAGGTTGGCGATCCTTTTATACCAAGTTTATTTTCGATACGGCGAACTGTAACAGCCTTATCGTTGCGATCATAAACAAAGAGTGAAAGTCCGCGTGCATCTGACGTTCCTTCTTCGGAGCGGGCTAAAACGAGTGAAATATCGGCATCTCCGTTAGTAATGAAGCGTTTAACGCCGTCAAGCATCCATTTGTGTTTATGATTATCATAGGTTGCTTTTAGTTGAACGGCTTGTAAATCCGATCCGGCATCAGGCTCGGTAAGATCCATTGCGGCAGTTGCGCCTTTATTAAAACGGGGCAAAAACTCCGCTTTTATTTCCTCAGAAGCAAATTCGTGTATAGTTTCAGCACAGTCCTGAAGACCCCAAATATTTGCAAAACCGGCATCAGCGCGCGAAACGATTTCGCCCGACATAACGTAGGGAACAATAGGCATGTTAAGTCCATCATATTCCCTTGGGAGCGTGAACCCAACGAGACCGGCTTTGACTAATGCATCATAATTCTGTTGTGTGCCGCGGGCGTATTTTACCTCGTTATCAATAAGTTTCGGTCCTTCTTTATCAACTGATTCAGCATTAGGTCCAATAATTTCGCCGCTGATTTCGCCGATTATCTCCATCACTTTATCGTAATTGTCGATAGCGTCTTCAAAATCAAGAGGGGCAAAATCGTATTTATCTTTCTGGCTGTAGCCCGCTTCTTTCAGCTTTACAATTTTCTCCATCAAAGGATGGGTAAGGTGAAACCTGAGATGGGGATTGTCGGTATAGAAATTTTCCATGATGGTCAGTTAATTTACTTCGAGTTTTTCTTGTAATATTTGATCATTTTCGGAATTACATCTGCAACACTTCCAATGATAGTATAATCTGCGATATTATTGATAGGAGCATGAACATCAGTATTGATCGAAATGATCTGAGCGGATTGATCCATGCCTGCCCTATGCTGCACTGCTCCGGAAATACCACAGGCAATGTAAAGTTTAGGCCTTACGGTAACACCAGTTTGACCAACCTGTCGTTCGTGCTCAACAAATCCTGCATCTACGGCAGCGCGTGATGCGCCAACCTGTGCACCAAGAATGTCGGCAAGATCAAAAAGAAGGTTAAAATTTTCTTTTGATCCGACACCATACCCACCTGAGATGATAACCTGTGAGTTTTTGATATCGATTTTGCTTTTTTCCATATGGCGCTCAATAATTGTAACTGCAAAATCATCATCCTTAAGGATACTTTTTGCATCAATTTTTACGAGCTTTCCTTTAAATTTATTGGAAAAAATTTCCTTTTTCATCACACCTTCCCTTACAGTAGCCATTTGTGGCCTGGTTTCGGGATTAATAATTGTAGCTATTATGTTACCACCAAAGGCTGGCCGTATCTGGTACAGAAGGTTTTTGTACTCGGTTTGGGACTTGTTTTCAAAGTGGTCGCCAATTTCGAGGCTGGTACAGTCGGCAGTTAACCCGCAACGAAGCGCCGAAGCCACGCGCGGGGCTAAATCGCGGCCAATGCTGGTTGCGCCGAAAATTGCAATTTCAGGTTTCTCTTTCTTAAAAAGATCGAGAATGATGGATGCATGAGGCAGCGTGGTATATGGGAATAGCCTTTCCTCGTCAGCGTAATGAATTACATCAACGCCAAATGGATACAGCTGTGTTTCGAGGTTCTTAACCTTATAACCGATTACAACTGCTTCCAGTTTCACTTTTAGGTCATTTGCGAGTTTTTTCCCTTTCGAAAGGAGTTCGAGACTAACGTCTGCAATCAGTCCTTCGTCGGTAACTTCGCAATAAACAAATATGTTGTTCACGTGCTTATAGTATTAGTCAGTGATTTTAATTTTTTTTAGATTACCCGATAACATGGCTGTTGATCAGATTCTGCATCAGACCTTCAATTTCCTTGTCGGAATTGCCAAGTACTGTGGAATCTTTATGCTGAAAAACAACGTTCTCGATTTTTTTTACTTTGGTAGGCGAGCCTGAAAGACCAAGCATTTCGGGTTCAGCTTTCAAATCGTCAGCTGTCCATTCGTCGATCAGCAGGTATGGCCGGTCGCTGTATAATTCGGTGTAATCCTTAGTTTCGTTCTGAAGTTCCGTTACAGTGCGGGCATGTTTGTATTTCATAAGGAGTTTACCAACGCGCTGACGGCAAACAGGTGCTGAGCTATGAACTGTTATGGCAGCTGGTAGAGTCGAATTAACAACTTCTACTCCCCTTTCGAGCCTACGTTTTATGATAATCTTTTTTGCATCAACGGAGAGTATTTCTTCTGCATAAGTGATTTGCGGAATACCCAGCTTTTCAGCAGTTTGCGGGCCAACCTGTGCAGTATCACCATCAATCGCCTGGCGACCTGAAATCACCAGGTGGTAAGGAGCCAGTTTTTTAACGGCTAACGATAGAGCATAAGAAGTTGCAAGCGTATCTGATCCGGCAAATTTACGATCGGTAATCAGGTAACCTCTGTCGGCACCGCGGTACATAGCTTCACGAATGATTTCAGCAGCCCGGAATGGTCCCATAGTCAGAACAATAACTTCAGCTTCAGGAATTTTATCTTTGATGCTCAGAGCCTGTTCAAGGGCATGTAAATCTTCGGGATTAAAAATGGCAGGCAGAGCCGCCCGGTTAACAGTGCCATCTGCTTTCATGGCATCTTTTCCAACGTTCCGTGTATCAGGAACCTGCTTGGCTAGCACAATTATTCTAAAACGCATAAATGGTAAATCAGGTTATGACTTAGAAATTTCCCGGGAATGACATCAGAGCGATGAGATGAGAAATCAGGGTCGCAAAATTACACTTTTAGGTCAAATCTGCAAAAAAAATGCTGTAATGCAGGCTGAATCAAGGTTTTAAATATTCAAGAATATGCATATCTATCTAGCTGTGAATCGATTATATTTTTATAAACAGGTAAAAAAGTTAATGGGAAATGGTGCTGTTAACTCACTCACCATTTCCCATTCTCCGATAAATCTTAATTCTATCTATAAATCCAGAACCTGAACAATGAGTTCAGCGATATCCAGGTTTTTCACTTCTTCCCGGTTTTTATATTTTAATCCGTCAGTAAGCATGGTCATACAAAACGGACAAGCTGTTGCTACAATCCGGGCATCGCTTCGTAAAACTTCTTCAGTTCGTTCAATAAAAACTTCTTTCTTGCCGGGTTCTGCTTCTTTAAACATCTGCGCTCCGCCGGCTCCACAGCAATAAGAGAAACTCTTATTACGCTCCAGTTCTACGAAATCGGTGGTTAATTTGTTCAGTATGCTTCGTGGTTCGGCATATATATCGTTTCCTCGTCCCAGGTAGCATGGATCGTGATAGGTTATCCTGGTATTTCCGAGCAATGAAGCATCTAATTTTATGGTTCCGTTTTCGATGTATTTATCCAGAAATTGTATGTAGTTAATTACTTCATACGTTCCTCCCAGATCAGGATATTCATTTTTGAAAATATTAAAGCAATGCGGACAGATGGTAATAATTTTCTTTACTTCATAACCAGTAAGTATAGCAATGTTCTGCATCGCCTGCATCTGGTATAACATTTCATTACCAGCTCTGCGGGCAGGATCGCCGGTGCAGGATTCTTCTTTGCCAAGCACGGCATAACTTATATTTAAATGAGTAAGAATTTTTGCAAATGCACGGGTAACTTTTTTATACCGGTCGTCGAATGCACCAGCGCAGCCAACCCAGAATAAGTATTCCGGTTTTTCGCCCCTGGCATATAAATCGGCCATTACAGGGATTTCTATCTTTTTGTTTTCCATTGTTTTATCTTTTTTACTACAGAGACACTGAGGGCATTGAGGCACACGGAGGGAATGCTGTTTTGTTAAAAAACATCAATTTATATTTCAATCTCCCGGAATTATACTCCGTGTTTCTTTGTGTTCTCCGTGTCTTCGTGGTTTATTAACTAATAAACTTTCATTTCAAGATTTTCAGCCCACAGAAGCCTGTCCTCTGAAGAGTATTGCCAGGGAGCGCCATTGTTCTCTATGTTACTGAACATGGTTTTAAGGCCTGTTGGAGCAGAGCTTTCTTCCATGACAAGATATCGCCGCATATCAAGAATTAAAGTCGGATGATTGATGTTTACCGGGCATTCCTGGGCACATGCATTACAGGTAGTGCAAGCCCAGAGTTCTTCTTCCGAGATGTAATCGCGAAGTAATGATTTATTGTCATTGAAATCTTTACCCAATTTAACCATTCCAGGGCCTTTTTCTTTCATTCGTGCACGTAGATCCATAAATATTTTACGTGGCGACAGAAGCTTTCCGGTAGTGTTAGCCGGGCACACTGATGAGCATCGCCCACATTCAGTGCATGTTAGCGAATCAAAATAGTTTTTCCACGATACATCTTCCACATCTTTAACTCCAAACCGGCTTATCGGAGCATCCGAAGCTGGAGCGTCGAAAGTAGCGTTTGGATCCAGCATTAGCTTAACCTCACGTGTAATATCATCCATGTTGGTGAGTTTGCCGAGCGGTTCGAGGCGGGTGAGGAATGTATTGGGAACAGACAGAAATACATGGAAATGCTTGGAATACGGCAGTACGTTGGCAAAAATAAAAATCAGAAGTATATGCGCCCACCAGAATATTTCGTGTGCAATATGCACTCCGCTTAACGATAATCCGGCAAAAAGAGGTGCAAGCAACGATCCTACCGGATAAATTCCGTGAATAGTTTCACCGGCAGATAGCTGAAGCTGAACATAAGCTGCATTCATTCCCATCAGCGAAAGCATAAGCAACAAAATCATAGTCAGTGCGATGTTGGCATCCTGGTGCGATTTCTTTTTCATTTCAATTCCTTCGAAACGGCCGATGTGCATAAACAGTCTGCGAACCATGAAAATTAATATGGAAACTGCAACCAGCAGTGCAAAAATATCACCCGATGCCATAATAATATTATGAAAGCCACCCAGAACTTTCAGCGACCGTTCGACACCAAATAATCCATCGATTATCATTTCGATGCTTCCGAAAATAATAACGCAGAATCCCCAGAAAACAAGTGCATGGAAAAACCCAATCACCGGCCTACGGAATATTTTAGTTTGCCCTATGGCAACATCCAACATCACCATAAACCGCTTGCCGAAATCGCGGATCGGGAAATTGGCTTTGGTGAATTTGAACCAGCTGATAAGCCTCAGGATGGTAAAAGTAAAAATCCCCAACGTGATCAGAATGGTGAGTGCAAAAACTATTTGTTTTATCATAATCCCTTGATTTACAAACAAAAAATGTCCTTAAAGTAATTTAATCAATAAATACTTTAAGGACAATTTGCCTGAATTTAATAACCTGGTTTATTTTGATTTCATTTCTTTAACAGCTTCAACCAGTTTGGGAAGCACTTTTAATGCATCGCCCACAATTCCATACTGGGCAGCTTCAAAAATAGGGGCATCTTTATCTGTATTGATTGCCACGATAAACTTCGATGAACTGATACCGGCCAGATGTTGTGTTGCACCCGAAATACCAATTGCAAAATAAAGGTTTGGGGCAATAATTTTACCTGTTTGCCCGGTATGCTCATCATGCGAACGCCAGCCTTCGTCAGAAACAGGGCGCGAACAGGCAGTTGCAGCGCCAAGCAGTTCAGCCAGTTCAACCAGCGGTCCCCAGTTATCGGGCGATTTCATACCCCGACCACCGGAAATAACGATATCTGCGTCAGTAATAAGAATTTTACCCGATTGTTTCTGTACATCTTTCACCTGGGTTTTCATAAGGTTTCCGTCGGGCAGAATATCCATTTTTTCGGCTGTATATGTTCTGGGAGATTCAACCAGGTCGAATGAGTTTTGAGCCAGAGTAAGAATTTTGATATCCGATTTAATGGCTACATTGGCAAACGCTTTGCCGGAATATACTTTCTTATAAACAACAAAAGGATTAACACTTAGCGGTAACTTACTAACACCTGAAGCAACACCTGCTTTCAGCCGGACCGAAAGTCGTGGAGCAAGAGCTTTACCTGTATTGTTATTCGAAAGAACAAGGACTTTTGCGCTTGTTTTCTGTGCTACTTCTGCAATCATGCTTGTATAAGCCTGATCATCAAAAGCTTTGATCGATTCATTTTCCAGGCTGATCACTTTTGAAGCGCCATACGTGGCCAATTTTTCGAGCTCGGAGGCATCAACTTTACCAATTGAAAGTGCTACTGCCTGATCGCCAAGCATTTCGGCCACTTTGGATGCATACGAAACTAATTCGAATGACAATTTCTTGAACTTACCATCCCAATTTTCGAGGAATACTAATACTGACATATAATGATGCGTTTTTTACAATGTTAATGAATTGATGAATTAAAAAACCTTGGCTTCATTCTGCAATAAACCAATAAGTTGACCAGCATTATCAGCTTCAACATATTTGCAGGCTGCCCGGGGTTTTGGCATTTCGTAACTGATGACTTCGGTAAGGCTTTCGATGGTTTGCGGTTCAATCACTTTTATTGGTTTGGTGCGTGCCATCATAATTCCACGCATGGCTGCAATCCTTGGTTCTTTTGCAATACCTTTCTGAACAACGGCTATAAAGGGCGATGGAACTGTAAGAATTTCTTTTCCCCCATCTATTTCACGGGTTATCACAGTTTGGCCAGCATCAATTTTAACAGAAGAAACACCGGTAACTGACGGGCATCCCAGGAATTCGGCCAGCATCCCTCCTACTGATGATCCATTATGATCACTCGATTCGATCCCGCACATAATGATATCGAAATTCTCGTTTCGGATGGCCTCAGCCAATTGTGCTGCTATTGTGTATGCTTCACCGGCTTCGGTATTGACCCGTATTGCATCATCAGCGCCAATAGCCAGTGCTTTCCGAATAGTTGGCTCTGAAGTTACCGGTCCTACATGGGCAACCGTAACAGTTTGTATTCCATTAGCTGCATCATCTTTCAGTTCGAGTGCCCTTGTAAGAGCGAGTTCATCCCATGGATTTATAACCCATTGAATACCATTTACATCGAGCTTTTTCGAATCGTCAACGAATTTAACTTTTGTTGTGGTATCAGGCACATTGCTGATACAAACCAGGATTTTCATAGGTATTAGTTTTTTTGATATCTCAGGAAAAAGTTGTGTCGGTTAATTTATATCTGATTGATTTTCAAACACAAACCAAACTGAATCCCATACGTTATTAATTTACCAATTTATTTTTGCGTTGACAAATTTAACATTATTTGAATATATATTGAGGATCACTCGGTATGAACAGTAAATATCATTTGGCTTGAAATTAGATATTACAGGAAATCAAATTGTTACACGTGTAATATAGAAACATTTTAATGAAATTGCTGCAGATACTATCCTACAGTAAAATTTGCTAATTTTGTAGAGTGAAACACAACGATCCCAAAAATCCGAAAAGGAAGAATTTTCTGAAAATCCCTACTTTCCCGGGAGGTAAAGATGCTTACCTTAAATTTGTCAGTGAAAACATTGTATATCCTGAACAAGCTATTGCCAATAAGGTTGAAGGTCTTGTTTTTGTGCGTTACACTGTTAATAATATCGGCGAAATAGTTGATGTGGAAGTCACCAGGGGAATCGGGTATGGTTGTGATGAGGAGGCTATTCGCGTTATCAGGTTGATGAAGTACGAACCAGCCAGGAATCGTGGTGTAAAAATGAAAGCGGAAATGAAAACACGAATTCATTTCCAGTTACCCAAACCTGCTGAAAATATTGTTAAACCTGAAAATATTGATAAACCTGGAGTACAACTCAATTACACAACTCCGGTTCCTGAAAAAACAAACAGCCCGGAACCTAAGCCCCAGGCTGTTTATAACTATTCAATCAATCTTGGTAATAGTTAAGATTGATCTACTCTGTTAAAAGTAAATAAAGTTCTATTCATCGATTTTGCAGTTATCCGGATGATCGTGGCAATCGCGGCAATCGAGGCTTTTATTATACATTTCCATGGCGCGTGCGCTCATACCCATACTTGAGAAACCTCCATCATTGAAAAGATTCTGCATAGTTACTTTGCGGGTTAAATCGCTGAAAAGAGTGAGGCAATAATCAGCACATTCGTCAGCAGTAGCATTTCCTAAAGGCGACATCCGTTCAGTGAAATCCATCAAACCACCTATTCCTTTTACTCCACTACCAGCGGTAGTAAGCGTTGGCGACTGCGAAACGGTATTAATACGGATATGCTTTTCGCGTCCGTAAATATAGCCAAAGCTACGTGCAATGCTCTCCAAAGCAGCTTTTGCATCAGCCATATCATTATACTCAAAAAGTGTCCGTTGAGCTGCAACATACGATAAAGCTACAATGGACCCCCATTCATTTAAAGCATCAAATTTCTTGGCAGTCTGTATTACTTTATGAAATGAAATAGCAGAAATATCAAGGGTTTTCAGGTAATTTTCGTAGTTAAGTGCATCGTAAGGAATTTTCTTACGCACGTTAGGCGACATACCTATGGAATGAAGGATAAAATCAATTTTTCCATCGAAATGCTCCATTGTTTTTTTGAAAACATTTTCCAGGTCCGGAATACTGGTGGCATCAGCGGGCACTATTATTGAATTTGTTGCTTCGGCTAAATGATGTGTATCGCCAAGACGAAGAGCCATAGGTGTGTTTGTGAGCACAAACTGAGCACCTTCCTCGTGTGCTTTTTCTGCTACTTTCCATGCAATCGACATGTCGTTAAGTGCACCGAAAATGATTCCCTTTTTACCTTTGAGTAAATTGTAAGCCATTGTATCTGTTTTAATTAATAATTCTAAATTGATGTGTTAGTTCATAAATGTCACCAAAATCAATTACGGAAGTTTAATAACTCCCTGGCAGTGATTTTAGCTGATTCGGTAATGGTTTCGTCGCTTAACATACGGGCAATTTCGTTTACCCTGTCTTCGCTCGAAAGAATCCGCATACTCGAGATAGTTGTGGTATCACCATCCTGTTTATACGCAAGTAAATGACTGTCAGCTTTTCCTGCAATCTGAGGAAGGTGTGTGATAGCTATTACCTGCATATGGATTGACATATTCCGCATAATAGTACCTACTTTTCCTGCTATATCGCCCGAAACGCCGGTATCTATTTCATCGAAAAGGATAGTCGGAAGTAAGCTGCGGTTTAATACCAATGATTTCAAAGCCAGCATAAGGCGGGATAACTCGCCACCTGAGGCAACTTTTTGAATTTCACGGGTTTCCCCGCCTTTATTTGCAGAAAAGAGAAAGGTGATTTTATCCGTTCCGGATGCTGAAAAATAATTCAAAGGCTCCTGCTTAATGATGAATTTAGCTGAAGGCATCCCTAAATTTTCAAGCACTTTGTGCATTTCTGTTTCAATATTAGGAATAACCTGTTTCCTCAGCTTAAAAAGAACAGTAGAAACCTCCAAAAGTTCACTTTCCTTGATTTGTAAAGCCTTGTTAAGCTCTTCAATCCGGGTTTCGAGCGAACTTATTGCAAAAAGCTTTTCTGATAATTCATTCATTATAACCAGAAGCTCGCTAACCGATTTAACCCTGTGTTTCTGCTCCAGGTGATAAATAAGATCAAGCCGTTGCCCAAGTTTTTCAATTCGCTCAGGATCAAAATGTACCTGTTCGGAAAAAATCCGAAGTTCGTTGGCTATATCTTTTAATTCGATAAGACTACCCTCGATTCGCTCGGCAAATGGAGTAATATGATGACTGAACCGGCTTGCCTGATCAAGAAGCTGCTTGACTTCGGATAAACGATCTGTTACATTCATCTCATGATCAGCAAGCAATCCCAGTGAGGTAAAAGTTCTCGATTTTATTTCCTCAGCGTGAGTAAGTATTTCGAGTTCTTCTTCAGCCTCCTCCTGCTCTGTAGCAATAAGGTTTGCTTTTTCCAACTCATCAAACTGGAAATTCAGGTATTCGCGTTCGTTCAGACTTTGCTGCTCTTTTTTTGTACATTCATCAAGCTCAGCTTTTATTGAATTATACTCGCTGAACAATTTGCGATACGATACAAGTGTTTGCTGATTACTTGCATAGGAATCAACCATGCCTAGCTGAAATGCTGAATCATTCAGCTCAAGGGTTTGATGTTGGGAGTGAATATCAACAAGTCTATCGCCTATTTCTTTCAGAACATTCAGATTTACAGGTGTGTCATTGATAAAAGCACGCGATTTCCCCTGTGGATTTATTTCCCGCCGGAATACTGAAGTAGGTTCATAATCCAGATCGTTTTTTTCGAAGAGAGTATTGAGATTATAACCCTCAATCAAGAAACTTCCTTCAACGATACATTTTTGATTTTTATCTCTTAAAACCGAAGTATCAGCCCGTTGTCCCAGAATAAGCGAGAGAGCTCCAACCAGTATTGATTTTCCAGCACCGGTTTCACCTGTAATGCAAGTAAATCCCTTATGAAAGCTTATTTCGAGCTGAGGGATAAGTATAAAATTTTCGACTGACAAATGCAGTAGCATGTCTTGTTGTTTAGCTTTTGGTAAGCAAATATAAGAAATAGCGTTGAATTAAGCTTACTTGCTTTGTTGCATGATCTGCTGATACTTCGACGAATTGGCAGGATCAATTTCCTTGAGTATGTTCACCGCCTTGGTTTTATCCATTGGCGCGGCTTGCGAATATATGTTTATAAGTTCGTCTCTTTTAGCTTCAATAAAAAGCTGAACAATATAAAGCCCGGTTTTTTCGCGGTTAACCCTTTGAATACTTTCAAGACAATCATTTATACCTCCCCGACCCAGATCCATGTTTTCTGCCATGATATCTAAACCACCTCTATGGTAGGAATATAAACCATCACGAAACTGACTATATGTGTTATTCATAAGGTTTTCTACCAGCCAGTAACGATTTTTCTGACTTTCAAAAGCTTTCCAGCCGCGATCGGGAGCATTTTGAGCTGCATTTACAACGGCACGTGCCTTTTCATAATATGGTGTTCCTCCGGTTTTACTAAACGAATCGGCATCAATCCCAAGCATTATATAAAGGTAATATGCAATGGTTGATGTTAAATTTGAGGTGAAAGCATCATCATTATACTCAAGAGGTGCATATTCGACATAGCGGAAAGTAAAATCATTATCGACCAGGTTCAGCAAATTTGTATTATAGCTGGTTTTATATACAGGCCGCTGTAATACTACATTAATCTTACCTTTAAACTGGTCACTGGAGGTTCGTTCAGTGATTGTGATCATGATTGAACATTCAATCCTTTCTTCAGTTTTGAAAACAAAATTAGTCCACTTACGATTATTGACAAACTCATAAATTTCTGACTGCAATGTTTGAAAAACTTTTTTCTCGGAACCTTCGATCTGCGGTGCATTTACCGAAACCTGGCACATGAACTCCTGGGCTCCGGCAAGAAACGGAACACTCAAAAACAGAAAAACAATTATGTTACGGATCATGTATTTAGTTACTAGAGTAAAAGACTAAACATTTGTTTGCTGAATATGATCAAAAATATCAGCAGCAACTTCTGATTTGGTTTTCAGGTCAAATACGCTGACATTCAGATCTTTGTCGATAATACTTATTTTGTTGGTATCAAATCCAAACCCTGAACTTTCATCCTTCAATGAATTAAGAATAATGAAATCAAGGTTTTTTGATTTTAATTTAATGGAAGCATTCGGCAGTTCATTATTGGTTTCCAGAGCAAATCCAACAAGTATCTGTTTTTGATTTTTCCGCTTACCTAAATCAGAAAGGATATCAATTGTTTTGACCAGGTTTAATGTCATAACATCTTCCTTCTTTTTAAGTTTTTCTGCTGCAGGATTTTGTGGCGTGTAATCAGCAATTGCGGCGGCCATTATGGTAATATCTGCCTGATCGAAAATACCTGTAAGGGCCGAGTGCATTTCAGCTGCAGATGTAACTTTTACTACTTTAATTGAGTGATGATCAGGATATGTATTCACTGGTCCGGAAATAAACGTAACCTGTGCTCCGCGCATTGCAGCTTCAAGAGCAAGTGCATAGCCCATGCGACCGGTCGAATGGTTACTGATGTATCTCACCGGATCGATGGATTCAACTGTAGGACCACTCGAAATAAGTACATGTTTACCTGCAAGTGTCAGTTTTTTCGAAAAATAATTCCGAAGAATTTCGATAATTTGCTGTGGCTCTTCAAGACGCCCCATTCCGGTCAACCCACTGGCAAGTTCTCCTGCCTGAGGCGCAATGAGCAAATTGCCATGAGATTGCAATGTCGATATATTTTGCTGAGTTGTTTTGTGGTGGTACATATCCACATCCATCGAAGGTGCGAAAAATACCGGGCAACGGGCTGCAAGATAAGTAGCTAAGAGGAGACTGTCAGTAATTCCGGTAGCCATTTTTGCCATAGTATTGGCAGTAAGCGGAGCTAATAAAAATGCATCGGCCCAGCTTCCAAGTTCAATATGACTGTGCCATGTACCATCTGATTGGTTGAAAGGCTCAATTGAAACCGGGTTTTGCGATAGAGCGGAAAGTGTAAGAGGAGTGACAAAGTTACAGGCTTCGGCAGTCATAATAACTTTAACCGCGGCACCTTCTTTAATCAGAAGTCGCACCAGGAAAGGGATTTTATAAGCTGCAATACCTCCTGTAATTCCAATAAGAATTTTTTTTCCTTTTAGCATCCTTTCACGCAAAAGTAATTTACCACTCGTTGCCTTTTTCTTTCAGCGGATTGCGCGAAAAAATCTGATCTTTCAGAAATTCGTTGGTAGCAATAAGTGTAGGTTTGGGAAGGTTTTCGTAATATTTTGCAAGCTCAATTTGCTCTCGGTTTTCAAAAACTTCCTCCAGGTTATCGCTGGGGGTTGCAAACTCTTCAATCTTGGAGTTCAATTCTTCTTTAATTTCCTGGGCAATCTGGTTTGCTCTCTTGGCAATGATTGAAACTGATTCGTAGATATTGTCGGTCGGTTCGTTTAGTTCCGACATATTACGGGTAATGGTAGTAGTTTCAATTTTTAACTTTTTTATATCCATTTGATTAGTTGTTGGTGGTCGTGAATTAATTGTTTAATACTTTTAAAATGTCATTTTTGATTACCAGGGCTTTATCGCTGTAGTCCCCTACAGGAAAACCTGCCGCAAGTTCATCGTAAGCATCCATGGCATCAGTTAAGCGTTCGCGCCTTTTTTCAAAAACACTGTTAATGGCATACTGGTATTTTGATTGTAATATCGAATAGAGTATTAACTCTTTGGATTTGGTATCAGGATAATCCTTCAGAACATTATTAAAGGAAACAACAGCTGCTTTGTAATCGGACATTTTGTAATAAAGCAGAGCGATGTCAATATCTTTCTTTTCGAGCTTTGAACGAAGTTCGTCAATGAGGGTATTGCATTCGGGAACCCTGCTGCTCTTGGGATATTGGTTTATAAAAATCTGAAGGGATGATATTGCCGCGGAAGTGGAAGTTTGGTCGAGCGATGAGCGGGGTGAGTCGAGGTAATTGCAATATGCACTTAAAAACAGTGCTTCTTCGGCATAAGCACTTGTGGAAAAATTGGTTACAAATGACTTAAAATAATAACCGGCAAGTATGTAATCGCGCTGCTTGTAATAGCATTGAGCATTGTAATAAGCTATTTTCTCCGCCTTATCGGTTCCCCTGAAGATTGATTGTATCTGCTCAAAAAGTTGTTGAGCTTTCAGATAATCTTTCTTCTCGTAGTATTCAAGTGCCTTTGTATATTTAAGTTCACTGTCCGAGCCTTTTAAAAGTTTCTGATAAGGACTGCATGACATTATCACTGAGGATAACACCAAAACTATATAGATAACCGGTTTTCTGATCATGCTGCAAAAGTACAAATTTTAACCCGAATTATGAAACGCTTATATATAGCAGGTATTGCCTACATTTAGTTAAATATTATTAAAAGATGATTCCAGCGCGGATTTATAAGTTTCGAGACAGCGTGAACGTGCAAAACTATGATCAACTATAGGTTGAATATAGGAACTGCTTCCAAATTCGGGAACCCATTTTTTTATGTATATATTTTTCGAATCAAATTTTTCGGCCTGGCTCATAGGATTAAAAATACGGAAATAAGGCGCTGAATCACAACCTGTTCCAGCTGCCCATTGCCAGTTTCCATTGTTCGATGACAGTTCAAAGTCGAGTAATTTAGTGGCCATATAAGCTTCGCCCCATTGCCAGTTAACCAGAAGATGCTTTACCAGGAAGCTGGCAGTAACCATTCGAACCCTGTTATGCATAAATCCGGTTTCATTGAGTTCGCGCATGCCGGCATCTACCATCGGAAAGCCAGTTTCTCCTTTACACCAGCTATTAAAATCGGATTCGTTATTTAACCAATTGATAAATTGATATCTAGGTTTAAAAGGTTTATTAACTACATGTGGAAAATGCCATAAAATCTGCATAAAAAATTCGCGCCATATAAGTTCGTTAAGCCATACAGGATTGATTGTGAGCGCTTTTGCAACAAGATCCCTAACGCTCACCGTTCCGAAACGCAAATGCACACTCACCTTACTTGTTGAATCCAGAGCCGGGAAATCACGGGTTTTATCGTACAATTGAAGGATTTGTTCATTAAGCTCAAAAGGCTTGAAAATGTTTGAAATTTCGTTAAACCCAAAGTCACTTATCTCTAATTTTCGGTTCGTTTCTGTTTCAAAAAAGTTGTGAATATAGTCGGATGAATTCCAGCAATGTAAAACCCCGGCATTATTATTGAGTTTTTCGAGCCATTTGCGGCTGTATGGCGTAAAAACAGTGTAAGGTTCGCCATCAGGCTTTACAACCTCATCTTTTTCGAAAACAACCTGGTCCTTGAATGTGCGGAACAAAACGCCCTTTTCAGCCAGAAGTGCTTTTACCTGCTGATCGCGTTCCAGCGCATAAGGCTCATAATCATGATTAGCAAACACGGTACTTATTGAATAAGTGGCAAGCAATTGATTAAATATCAGGGCCGGTTTACCATAAAACAATTGAACCGTTGTCTGATACTTAGCTAAAATGTGGTTTATAGAATCAAGCGCCTGGGAAATAAAACTCACCCTCTTATCATCGCCATTGAGTTTGTCTAATATTGCAGAATCAAATATAAACACAGGTAAAACTTTAAAACCCGAAGTTAAAGCATGAAATAAGCCGGCATTATCATGCAATCTTAAATCGCGCCTGAACCAAAATACTGCAATAGTTTGGATTTTATCTGAAGTCCCTGACATACGTGCAAATTACGAAGATTTTCAATTGTAGCTTTAAATTGTTTTCATCAAACAATCAACCTTCTTATAAAGTTTAGTAGTTTTGCAGCACAAAAATATAACATTAACCTTAAACACTGATATTGTGGATCTTTTTGAAAAACGTGTTCGTAATCTGGGCCCTCTTGGAATGTATGCCAAGCAAGCCGACGGATATTTTATGTTTCCTAAACTGGAAGGTGAAATTGGGAATAAAATGATTTTCAGGGGAAAAGAGCGCCTTGTATGGAGCCTTAATAACTACCTCGGATTGGCTAATCATCCTGAAGTGCGCAAAGCAGATGCCGATGCTGCAGCAAAATGGGGAATGGCTTATCCGATGGGAGCACGTATGATGAGCGGCCAGACAGTGTATCACGAACAACTTGAACGCGAACTTGCTGCATTTGTTAATAAAGAAGCTTCCTTTCTGTTAAATTATGGTTACCAGGGAATGATTTCCGTTATCGACTCAATGGTCGATCGCAACGACGTAATTGTTTACGACAGCGAAGCACATGCTTGCATTATTGATGGCATGAGGCTGCATATGGGCAAAAGGTTTGTATACCCTCACAACAATATGGAAAACCTGCGTAAAGGTCTCGAAAGAGCCACCAGGCTTACAGAACAAACCGGTGGTGGAATACTGGTTATCACCGAAGGTGTTTATGGCATGTCAGGCGATCTTGGTAAAATTAAAGAAATCGTTGAATTAAAAAAAGAATTCAATTTCAGGTTACTGATTGATGACGCTCATGGATTTGGTACAATGGGTCCGACCGGTGCCGGTACTGATGAGCATTTTGGCGTTCAGGATGGAGTTGATTTGTATTTTGGCACTTTTGCCAAATCAATGGCCGGGATAGGTGGATTTATTGCGTCAAACGCAGAAATAATCGATTTCTTGAAACACAATATGCGTTCGCAGATATTCGCCAAATCACTTCCAATGCCAATGACAATAGGCGCTTTAAAACGCCTTGACCTGGTCCGCACTCAACCTGAGCTCAGGAAGAATTTGTGGAGTATCGTCGAAGCCTTGCAGAAAGGACTTCGTGATGCCGGTTTCAATATAGGAAATACGGAATCTCCTGTTACTCCTGTAATGCTGAATGGCACTATCCCGGAAGCAACTAACATTACAGTTGAGATGCGCGAAAAATATAATATTTTCTGCTCAATTGTTACTTACCCTGTTGTTCCAAAGGGAGTTATAATGCTCAGACTTATTCCTACCGCAGTTCATACACTGGAAGACGTAAAGTATACCATCGAAGCTTTCAAGGAAATAAATGCAAAACTATTAAACGGAGAATATGCAAACATTGCTTTCGCCGATATTTCCAATTTGTAAGTTAATCTGTAGCTTAAATTTAAAAATGCCCGGTTTGTATGCCGGGCATTTTTTATTTTGCTTTAACTGTTTTAGTTTTGTGATTCATTGAGAGTAACCCATGCAAGTCGAGAAACGCAAGTCATTGTTCATTATTATCAATTCAACAGCATTTTACCTGCTGGCGTATCTGCTTGTATACATGTTGTTTCAACTCACAACTATAATTTTCTCTAATGTATTTGATATACCTAATACATTGTATTACAACAGGATTGGATTTAATGTACGCCCCGAAGCCTGGACTTTTGACTCGGTAAAAGTAATTTACAGTTCGGGGAATGTGCTCCTTTTCCTGCTTTCGATAACTTTTTTGGTTGTGATATTTAAAGCAATTGAGTTTGACGGATTTCTTCGTTTGTTTTTTGTTTGGGGTTTTATACACACCATTTCAATGCTCTTAGGCTCATTTATAATAGGAGCTTTTAATTTCGAGGGATTTGGAATAGTGCTGAGTTACCTCTATCTGGCTGATACGGCTAAAATGCTTCTATTGTTTACCGGATTGCTGCTGCTGATAGCTATTGGAATGGCAATGGTGAAACCATTTTTATTTACAGCTAATATATATTTTAAATTTCTTTCCCCCGGAATGCGGCCCACTTTCCGAAGAGATCAGTTTATATTACCATTTTTTTTATCCACTTTTATTCTGATGGTACTTAAGTACCCAACAACACTTTATGAAAACCTGATGTTGATAATCCCGGTGTTTGTGCTGCTTCCTTTATTTTGGGGAATTGGCCGTTTTCCTGTATTTTATTTTGAAGAAACGGAAAAATCGATAAAACTGCACCTGAAACTTGTAGTGGGAACTATTGTAATTTTCATTATGTATAGAGTTTTCCTGGGAATAGGTATAAATTTGGGATAACAGCAATCATTTATAGAACCGGCATTGACGGATCGAAATCATTTGCCCATTGAAACAATCCGCCTTCAAGTATATAAATGTTTTTGAATTTTAATTTTTCGGTCAGAAACAAATATGGCGCCTGGCTTTTAACACCATACAAGCAATAAATGATCACAGGTATTTCTTTCGAAATCAAGTGGATCATTTCCGGAAGATAAATCTGGGGTATATTTATTGCCCCTTCTATATGACACTCATTAAACTTTTCAGCATCGCGGGTATCGATCAGTTGAAAAGATTCATGCTTGTCAATTTTTACTTTCAGGTCGTGAGTATCTATATGCTTCATGGAAATTGGGATGAATGCAGGCCAATAAATATACGCCAGCGATCTGCAAAAGTATGTAAACTGTTTTAAACTAAAAAAGGAGTGCAAAGCACTCCTTTTTAGTTGTCAATCAAGAGGGTAATTATTACTTGATAAGACCTTGAGCTACTGAATCTGCGTGAGCAGCTTCAACTGCAGCCTGTGCTGTTGAATCAGCTATACGAGCTTGTTCAATTGCTACATTGTTCAATGAATCGGCTAAAGCGATTGAATCAAGACGAGCTTTTTCAGCTTTTTCTTCTGCGCTGGGGCCGCAAGCTACAAAACCTACCATACCAGCTACTACTAACATTGCAAATAATTTTTTCATGACTTAGATTAGTTAAAAAACGGTGCAAAAGTACACCTATTTATAATGTCAATCAAACTTTCAACAAAAAAAAATTAAGTTTTTTTAACATATAATATATATTATTGATAATCAGTGCTATATAAAGTATTTTTATTGAAAAAAGATATTAACAACCTCAAATAAATTGTTAATAACCTGATTTCTTTTCTCTTTTTCACCTATTTCTGATGGTTTTTTCATCATTTTATTAATAAAATCGACAGTTTAAAAATTATTTTTTTAAAATTTTTAGTCATATTTCATCATTTAAGCATCGAATGCTTCTACCTGATATAAGTGCCTAAATCCGTTCAATTGACTTACATTTGCACAATATAAAAACACTCCGAGCATGTTGTCGTTTCATTTGCCAGATCTTCCCTTCAATGAACCGGTTATTGTTTTTACGATTCTGATTACAATTATTCTTCTTGCTCCTATCGTATTTAAAAAATTCAGGATCCCGGGTATCATAGGTCTGATTATTTCAGGGATAATTATTGGCCCTCATGGGATGAACCTGGTTGAATTCGGCGAAAGCATCAAACTATTAAGTACAGCAGGTTTGCTGTACCTGATGTTTCTGGCGGGTTTAGAGCTAAATTCACGCGATTTAATGCGGAACCGCAATAAGAGTCTGGTTTTTGGAGCTCTTACTTTCTTTATTCCCCTTATTCTTGGTTTTTTTGTCGCCCATTTCCTACTTTCATATTCACTGCTGGCTTCTCTGCTTATAGCAAGCATGTTCTCTACACATACGCTTATCTCCTACCCTATTGCCAGCCGGTTGGGCATAACGCGAAGTGAAGCTGTTACAATAACTATTGGTGGCACAATTATTACCGATACTGCAGTACTTGTTTTACTGGCATTTATTTCTGCCGCAACTGACGGATCATTTACATTAATGTTTTGGATCCGTATGATCCTCTCCCTTTCCGTATTTTCTTTCCTCATTCTTTGGGGTGTTCCTAAGATAAGTGTCTGGTTTTTTAAAAATCTCGAAGGAGAAAGTGGTTCTCAATATATTTTTGTACTGGCCATTCTTTATATTTCAGGTCTGCTGGCGCGTGCAGCAGGAATCGAGCCTATCATCGGAGCATTTCTGGCTGGCCTGGCCATGAATAAACTGATACCGCATACTTCTGCTTTAATGAATCGCATTTCCTTTATCGGGAATAACTTCTTTATCCCTATTTTCCTGATCAGCGTCGGGCTTATGGTCGATTTCAGCGTTTTCACAAATGGAATAGGAGCTTTGGTTTTTGGAATTACTCTGGTAGTTGTAGCAATTACAAGCAAATATGCAGCAGCCTGGGTAACACAATTAATTTACAAGTACACAAACACTGAGCGGCAAGTTATCTTTGGGTTAAGCGTATCACATGCAGCAGCAATAATAGCAGTTGTGATAGTTGGTTATGATTTAAAAATTATAGGATTAGATGTACTTAACGGTGCGATCATGATTATACTCATTTCGTGCTTTATCGGATCATTTGTAACCGAACGGTCAGGTCGGAAACTAGCTATTGCAGAAGCTGAAAAGGTTCCCGTCGAATTTGGAAAACCTGAACGAATCCTTGTTTCGGTATCAAATCCTGATACCATCGAAGGATTGATAGATTTTTCTATCCTCATCCGTGAGTTACAAACACAACAATCAGTTTATATGCTTTCGGTTGTTCCTGACGATGCATTTGCCCTGGAACAGATTGCCAGGAATAATAAAATGTTTGAATCGGCCATTTCGCATGCTGCCGCTTCGGATGTAAAACTTTCATTGGTATCCCGTGTTGATCTGAATGTTGCTAATGGAATAAACCGGGCTGTAAAGGAGTTAATGATCAATAAAGTTATACTGGGTTGGAATGGAAAAATTACTACTACAAACTTTTTCTTTGGCAGTATAATCGAAAATCTGATTGCAAGTACCGAGCAAATGGTTATCGTTGTTAAAGCCACAAATCCATTGAATACGACCAATCGGATTGTAGTTTCGATACCTGAAAATGCTGAATGTGAAGCAGGTTTTGGCACATGGCTCAAAACACTTGAAGTTTTAGCTACCCGCACAAGTTCGCTGTTGCTGTTTTCGGGTTTTAAAAAATCCATTTCTGAAATCCCTGCTTTCTTTGTTACCAATCCGGCTAACCTTCAAATCGAATATAAGGTAATAAATTCAACACACCCTATCACTGAAATGGCTCAAACTGTTACTTCACAGGACTTGTTTGTAGTTATAGCTGCAAGACGGCGTACGCTTTCGTTCAATCATTATTTTGACCATATGCCCCGCGACCTGGCCCGATATTACGAAAACAAAAATTTTGTAATTATCTATCCTGAACAAAGAGCTGTCGAATCACAATCACTGTCAGCATCTCTGGACGGGCTGGATATTTCGCCTATACAGGAAAATATTGACAGGTTTTCCTACCTGGGTAATTTCAAACGCAAATCAAGCGGAAACAATCATAATTCTGTAACTGAATAATTTTACTTTTTAAATGAGCACACAGATTCCATTAGCTGAGATTCTCAGGCCTAAAAACGCTGAAGAATACATAGGGCAGCAGCATCTGATGTCAGCCGAAAGCGCATTCAGGAAAATGGTTGACGGAGGTCCGGTTCATTCAATGATTTTTTGGGGGCCGCCAGGTGTTGGTAAAACAACCCTTGCACTTATTATTGCCAATGCTACCGGCAGGCAATTTTATACACTGAGTGCTGTTAATTCAGGAGTAAAAGATGTTAGGGAAGTTATCGAAAAAGCAAGGAACGACGAATCGCAACCCATTCTGTTCATTGATGAAATTCATAGGTTCAGCAAATCGCAGCAGGATTCTCTTTTAGGAGCCGTCGAAAAAGGAATTGTAATTTTAATAGGCGCAACAACCGAAAATCCATCTTTCGAAGTTATTTCGCCCTTGCTTTCGCGATGCCAGGTTTATATTTTAAAATCACTCGAAGAGGATGACCTGGTTTTAATCATGAAGAAAGCCACTGATACTTTAAGTGGTATCTATGGTGTAAATATTGATATCAGGGAAAATGAAGCGCTGATGCGAATATCGGGAGGTGATGCCCGCAAGTTGCTCAATGCCATTGATATAATTGTTTCTTCCCTATTAACTTCGGGCAGCAACATCGAAATTAATAACGAGAATACGCTGAAAATCATTCAAAAAAACCTGGCTTTATACGACAAATCAGGCGAAATGCATTACGATGTGATATCGGCTTTTATTAAATCGATGCGGGGAAGTGATCCAAATGGGGCAGTTTACTGGCTTGCGCGAATGGTAACAGCCGGCGAAGATCCGCTTTTCATTGCCCGGCGAATGGTAATACTGGCAGCGGAAGATATTGGTAATGCTAATCCAACAGCTTTGGTACTGGCTAATAATTGCTTTGATGCGGTTAACAAGATCGGTTTCCCTGAAAGCAGGATCATTTTATCGCAAACTGCAATATACCTGGCATGTTCAGCTAAAAGCAATGCCTCGTATATGGCCATTGAGGACGCTATGGCGACAGTTCAGAAGTTCGGCGACCTTCCGGTACCTCTTCATCTGCGAAATGCTCCTACCAAGCTGATGAAGAATATTGGTTATGGCTCCGAATATAAGTATGCACACCAATACGATGGAAATTTTGTTAATCTCGAGTTTCTGCCTGAAAAAATAAATGGAATAAAATTTTATGATCCCGGACATAATGCCCGGGAACATGAAGCTCGGGAAAAACTTCGGAAAAACTGGGGTGAAAAATATAGTTATTAACGTGAATGTAATAATTGCCTGACCTCACCAGGATACTATAAGCCATAATACAAAACAAAAACGCTTGATTTTAAATTAGTTAATCGCAATTGTATGAATATTATCAATCAAATTCCACTGATCAAATTTACCGAAAGCGGCAATTTCTTTCTGCTTGCTGGTCCTTGCGTAATCGAGGATACCGAAAGCCCATTCGAAATAGCAAAAATACTTGTTGAACTGACTGATAAATATCAGATTCCTTTTATTTTTAAAGCCTCATACCGAAAAGCAAACCGGTCGAAAAGTTCTTCATTTACTGGAATCGGCGACGAAAAAGCACTCGAAATACTTGCCGCTATCAGGCAAAAGTTTAACGTGCCGGTAGTTAGTGATATTCACAGCGAGAGTGATGCGAAACTGGCAGCCGGTTATGTGGATGTGCTTCAGATTCCTGCATTTCTTTGCAGGCAGAGCGAATTACTGGTTGCTGCCGGTGAAACAGGCAAAGTGGTTAATATTAAAAAAGGTCAGTTTTCGTCAGCCGAAACCATGCATTTTGCTGTAGAAAAGGTAAGGGAAACCGGTAACAATAAAGTTATGCTCACCGAACGCGGTACTACATTCGGTTATACGGATCTTGTAGTCGATTTTAGAAATATTCCGGTTATGCAGCAGGCTGGAGTTCCGGTAGTACTGGATGTAACACATTCGCTTCAGCAGCCGAATCAACCGGCTGGAGTTACCGGTGGTCGTCCTGATTTGATTCCACTTATGGCTAAACTTGGTATAACAGCTGGTGTTGAAGGTCTTTTTATGGAAACCCATCCTGATCCCTCAAAAGCTAAATCGGATGGCGCAAACATGCTCCGGCTCGATTTAATGGATGCGTTACTGGGCGAACTGGTCAGACTTAAAAAAGCACTCTGAAAACTATTTTACATAAGCTTCCATTCCCGGCATTACCCAGCCTAAAAGCAACCCGTAAATGTGTTGTGCAAGGAAAATTATTACGAATCCTACCAAAATCGTAATTACAATAAACCGGAGCTTTTTCTCAAGGGTGATATCAAATAATTCCTGAACGCCATACCAGAATACATATAGTGTGTAGGCTATAAAAATGTATATGCCAATTGGTATCAGTATCCGTAATAAAGGATGCAGGTATACAAAAAATGTTACTATAAAAAGTGGAGTAAAGGTATAAACCACCAATTTCAGGATCCGTAAATAATCCGTTTCAATCCCAAGCCTGGGCAAAGTAAAATTGAGCAGATATGCTGCAAAAATTATCAGCAGATAAGGAATTACAACCCAGGAAACGAGATTAAAAAGAAGCAGTAAGGCAAGGTTAAATGAATATCCGAGCACTGATTTTGCGACAAAAAGTAAACCAATATCACGTCCAATTGCGCTAAACAGAATAACAGGGAATGCAAAATTCCACATCAGTTCTTTGGAAGTATCTTTCTCGTTTTTTATTTCCTTCCACTGGATACTTGGAATCAGTGAAATTCGCAATGCTTTGGAAATTAATTCTTTGTAGTGCATCCAGCAGCTTTAGATCGTTTTGTTTCAGGAGGAAATTTGCGTTTTATTCCAATACAACGCGTTTAACAGTGCCTGTATTGTTGTCGATTCCAATATTTCTGATACTCGTTGCTGGTAAAAAAGTTATAACACCAAACTGGTTAATTACAAACTGAGATTCAAGTTTTGCCTGCCCTCCTACTTTTACAGCTACACTCGCTTTATCCGGAATTCGATAATATAAACCATGCGATTCGCGCTGGCCCATATTCATTTTTTCAGTATCCGCTTTTAATGCATTCGTTTTATTCATGCCGGTAGCCTGAATTTGAATTAAATCGCCTGAAGCAGAAGTTTTGGGAAGAATTCCCTTGCTGATCGAAAACCTGCAAAGCGTTTCAACAGGATTGTTTTTATCGGCAACATAATAAAAAGTAAATTTCTCAGGCGAAATGCTGGTTACTCCCTTAAAAAGTTCGAGGTAGTCCAGTTTCATGCTGTTCATCTGGTTATACATAAACTCCATGGTGCCTTTTTCATAGTTAACTTCCTGGTAACCATTGATTAGGTTGTACATGCTTTCATCAAGTTTTAAGATAAATTCTGCAGCTTCCCGGGCTTTTTGTTCAACAGATTTAGCAGCCGAGGTCTTCCTGAAAAATTTCTGTTCGATAATAGTTGTATCCAGGCTTATTCGTTTAATTACCGTATCCATGCGTTCAAATACACTTGGATTTGCAAATTCAGGAATGTCAACATTGGAGGTACTCAGGTCGATGGAGCGTTGCTTTTTGTCCACTGCTGGCTGGGCCGGGGATCCAACACCGGATATAATTCCGTCGCCGGATAAGAATAACTCAATTGCTTTTTTTTCTTTCTGTTTTGCTGGCATCTGGATAAAATAATACTCAGCCGGATCTGGTTCAATATACGATGTCAGCCGGATATCTTTAAGTTCATATTCGGTGCTGTTTACTGAAGTAACCTGCGACAAACCAAGCATCTGGTCGGCATATTCGGCAAACGGCCCTTTAACTTTCTGTACTTTATTTACAACAATATCCACCTGTATAACTGTTTGAGGCAGAGCGTAAAATAAACCTTCGGAAGAAGTATTGATTCCAGCGGAACCTACTTTACTAACATTGATTTGTGCTTTAATTCCGTATAGCATCAGCATCAGGAACGCAGTAAGAAAGAGTTTTTTTAACATAATCCTGTGATATTATTGCATTTCAAAGTTACAGTAATTTTGCCTGAAATCCCAAAACAGAGCTTCAATAAAATTATTTTTACAAAGATTCTTCCTCATATTTATATTTAAGCCACATTTTTACAAGGGTAAACCAGAGTCCGGTTTCAAAATAGAAGAAAAAAGTCGAAAGAATGCCCGGGCAATAATCCCGGGCATTTTACCTTATCAATCTTGTTTTAAAATTTCAAACCGGAACTGTTCGAATCAGTATTATTGCAGCTTATTACTTAATAAACAGTAATTCCCTGTATTTGGGCAATGGCCAGAGTTCATCATCAACAAGCAATTCAAGTTTGTCGACATGGTATCTTACTTTCTCGAAAAACGGTAAAATTTCATTGTTATAGAGTTCCGCCTTTTCAATAGTATCATTGATTCGATTTGCCTTTTTGCGTTTATCTATCATTTCACTAACCAACTGCCTGACGATCGATATATGTTCCGAAATCTCTTTTATATTCTGCATCTGGCTGTTCGAAAGTTTCACAAAAGTTTTGTTATCGAGAACTTCTTTCAATCCTTTAACATTTTCAACAAGCGTATTCTGATAACGGATTGCTGTAGGAATAATATGATTGTGTGAAAGATCACCTATAATCCGCGATTCAATCTGAATTTTCTTAATATAATTTTCAAGATCAATTTCGTACCGGGCAAGTACTTCGCGTCTGGTAAGTACATCATGCTCTTCGAAAAGCGTTATTACATCCTCCCTGGCCATTACTTTCAAAGCTTCGGGTGTCGATGGGATGTTAGCAAGTCCGCGTTCGAGTGCTTCAGTAATCCACTCTTCGCCATAACTGTTTCCTTCGAACCTTATTCGCTTCGATTCGCTGATATATTTACGTAGAATTTTATAAATTGCGTCTTCTTTATTTTCACCCTTTTCAATCAGGGTATCCACATCTGAACGGAATACTTTGAGTTGCTCCGCCAATGTGAGGTTTAAAGCAATCATTGGTTTCGCACAATTTGCAGATGAGCCTACAGCCCTGAATTCGAACTTATTACCAGTAAATGCAAATGGTGAAGTCCGGTTGCGATCGGTATTATCAAGGAAAATTTCAGGTATTTTAGGGATGTTAAGCGTAAAAGCTTCAATAGCGCCGTCTACATGATTTTGATTAACCTTGCTTTTTTCAATTTCATCCAATATTTGCGACAGCTGTGCTCCGATAAAAACGGACATAATAGCCGGTGGTGCTTCATGCGCACCCAGGCGCAGGTCGTTACCGGCGGAAGCAATTACTGAACGGATAAGTCCGGAATGCGTATCAACAGCCTTAATAATATTAACAAGGAAAGTAAGAAAACGCAGATTGGCTTTTGGCGTTTTTCCGGGTGAGAGAAGGTTTTCCCCGTTATTGGTCATTAACGACCAGTTATTATGTTTTCCTGAGCCATTTACTCCCTGGTAAGGCTTTTCGTGCAATAGTACAGTAAGATGATGCCGTTTGGCAACTTTTTCGAGGATGTGCATCAACAACTGATTATGATCCACAGCAACATTGGCTTCTTCAAAAACCGGTGCGCATTCATACTGGCTTGGCGCAACTTCATTATGACGTGTTTTAACCGGAATACCCAGCCGGTGAGCTTCGTACTCGAACTCGCGCATAAAATCCATCACACTTTCGGGAATAGTTCCAAAATAATGATCCGATAGCTGCTGATCTTTTGCCGAAGCATGACCGAAAAGTGTTCTGCCGCACAAAGCCATATCAGGCCTGGCATGAAATATGGCTGTATCAACAAGGAAATATTCCTGCTCCCACCCTAGTGTTGCAATTACCTTTGAGGTATTCCGGTCGAAATATTTACAAACTGCAGTCGCTTCTTTATCAAGTGAATGCAATGCTTTAAGCATCGGGGTTTTATAATCGAGGGCTTCACCTGTATATGAGATAAATATGGTTGGAATACACAATGTATCATCCATAATAAATGCCGTTGAAGTAGGATCCCAGGCAGTATAACCCCGGGCTTCGAAGGTATTCCTTATGCCTCCGCTGGGGAAACTTGACGCATCCGGTTCCTGCTGAATAAGTTCGCCGGCACCAAAATGCTCAATGGCTTTTCCATCGGAGGTAGGTGATAGAAAAGAATCATGCTTTTCGGCAGTGGCGCCGGTTAACGGATGAAACCAATGCGTATAATGAGTCGCTCCTTTTGAAATAGCCCACGATTTTATGGCTGTAGCAACCTGATCAGCAATGCGCCTGTCAATTTTTTCGCCTTTGGTAATTACATTTTGCAACTGCTGGAAAGCTTCTTTTGAAAGGTATTGACGCATAACAGCCTGGTTAAAAGTATTTTCACCAAAGTAGTCAGATACTTTTCCATTCGTTTCGATCGCACGTTTAGGACGCGATATTGCTAATTCGAGGGCTTTAAACCGGATGTTCGACATATGTTTTTGTGTTTAATTTCTGGTTGACAAAAATATCTATTTTGTTGAGCAATCAAAGGTAATTACGATGTTTTTTTGTATATCTGACGACAAATATCAAACATGAGTTAAAATCAAACCGGATTATTGGTTATTCGAAGTTTCTTTTAAAAAACAGGTAATTACAGATTCCCAATTTGCCTGTCTTTTCTGCGTAGGAGTAATAACCCGATAAACGTAATTAATCCATTGATTATCAGTAATTCAAATCCAAACTTATATCCATTTAATAATTCCACTGAAAATTCACTCAACAGATAACAGAGAATTGGAGAACTAACAGCAACATACGGAACATACTTATCCTTTACATTGAAACGCGTAAATAACCCGAATGCGTAAAGACCAAGCAGAGGACCATAAGTATATCCGGCAACTGTAAAAAGTTTATCAATTACTGCCCGATCATTAATTGCCCTGAAAATTACAATTACTACTAAAAGCAGGATGGCAAACGAAAAGTGCACTGCATAACGTAGTTTCTTTTTTTGATTATCGTTCAGGTCCTTACGCTTATTCAAACCAAGAAAATCGATTGTAAAGGATGTCGTTAAAGAGGTCAGGGCTCCGTCGGCACTAGGATAAGCTGCTGAAATTAAACCAATTATAAATACGAGACCTGCTAACGGCCCGAGGTATTTAATTGCTATCATTGGAAAAAGGTCGTCGGAGCGTAAGGGTAAATCAATGCCGTGGGTTGATGAATAAATGTAAAGAACAGCTCCTAAGAAAAGGAACATCAGGTTAACAAAAACCAGAACAATGCTGAAAGTGAACATGTTTTTCTGGGCTTCACGGATATTACGGCAGCTCAGGTTTTTCTGCATCATTTCCTGGTCGAGGCCAGTCATAACAATTGCTATAAAGGCTCCGCTCAGTATTTGCTTCAGGAAAAACTGTTTACTATGCCAGTCGGTTACAACCATTTTTGAATAGTCACTACTCCAAACGGTTGAGAAC
Source organism: uncultured Lentimicrobiaceae bacterium (assembly GCA_964583325.1). Taxonomy (GTDB): domain Bacteria; phylum Bacteroidota; class Bacteroidia; order Bacteroidales; family UBA4417; genus UBA4417. The sequence goes on along the minus strand of CAZOXJ010000003.1, from coordinate 6,489 downwards.
AAACTATGTATATCATAATGGAGATCTTTGCTGATGAGATATATTGACAAACCCACTGCCAGAAGCATAAAAGTTGTCTGTAATGTATCGGTCCAGATGATGGTTTTAATCCCACCTTTAAAAGTGTATAAAATAATAAGTCCAATAAAAATACTCACGGTAACGATAAAAGGAATATTCCAGGCATCAAAAACAAATACTTGTAACACATTCACTACCAGAAACATTCTGAAAGAAGCACCGATAGTACGTGACAAAAGAAAGAAAAAAGCTCCTGTTTTATACGACCAGAAACCGAAACGCTTTTCGAGATAAGAGTAAATTGAAGTCAGGTTTAACCTGTAGTACATTGGCATTAATATAGTTGCAATAACGGTATATCCTATAAGGTAACCTACCACTACCAGGAAGTAACTGAATTGAGTTTCGCCAACCCATCCGGGAACTGACATAAAAGTTACTCCGGACAATGAGGCGCCAATCATCCCATAAGCTACAACAAACCAGGGGGATGATTTATTTCCGATGTAAAACGAATCGCTGTTTGCCTTTCGGGCAGTAATCCAGGTAACTACAAACAGTAAAATAGTGTATGCCAGGAAGCTGAAAAATATGAGTGAAGGTGTCAATGGTATATTTTGTGTATGTATTTGTTAAACATTTATTTACATGATGTCAGCTAAGCTTATTATTAAGAATTATTTTCAATAAATCCGGCAAAAGAAATCAAATCAGGAAAGGTGTAATCAAGTATTCCTGAACATTTGAGTGTAACATCTTTATCGTTTCCTATCAATACAGTAACCATTCCCAACCTGTGTCCGAAAAGAATATCGCTGTATGAATCTCCAACCATGAAGCTCTTTTTAAAGCTAATGGACGGAAATTGTTTTCGGGCTTTCAAACCCATTCCCACAGAAGGTTTTCGTGTAAAACTCCGGGTGTTTTTCAAATCAGGGCTAAAAAAAACTGCATCAATTCTGCCGCCATTCGCAATTATGTCCTTTAGCATCTTTTCATGTATGGCATTCAAATGGGTGGTAGTCATTAAGCCTCGGCCTATACCTTGCTGATTAGTAACAACAATTATGGGCTTGAAAATAGCCGCTAATGTAACAAAAGCATCCAGTACACCGGGAATAAATTGAAATTCGTGTGGTTGCTTTACATAATCATCCGGAATACGCTCATTAATTACGCCATCGCGGTCGATAAATAAAGTCCAGCCCTGCAGGTTCGTTAGTTTATTATTCATTCGCCGTTAGTGCAGTTAGAAGTGTTTGTGCTCTTTCATAATCCTCAGGAATTCCAATATCAAGAAAGAAAGCATCCGTTCGAAAAGCATAAAGGTTTAAGCTATTGCACGAAACTTTAAAAACATCATTTTCTATCGAAAACTTCTGTTGTTGAAAATTGTTGAAAATCGTGTTTTTAACCAGGTAAATTCCTCCGTTAATCCAACCACTACCGGCAAGTTTATCTTTTTCCCTGAATTCAATAATTTTTCCTTTCTGATCAGCATCAATTAATCCATAACGTTCAGTATCAGTATGGTACTTTATGGCAATGGTTATATCAGCTGCTGAAGTTGTATGCCAATCCGCCATATTATTGAAATCAGGATTGAAATACGTATCGCCGTTTACAATAAAAATGTCCTCATTATTGCAATAATCCAAAGCAAATTTAATTGCGCCACCGGTTCCTAACGGTTCATTTTCAATCGAATAAGCGATTGAAATTGAGTTATATTTTGTACCGAAATAATTTATTATTTCCTCTTTCCGGTAGCCAACCGAAAGTACTACTTTAGTTATTTTCTGAATTTCGAGGGAATCGAGCACATAGGTCAAAAATGGCCTTCCATTAACCGGAGCCATGCATTTGGGAATGTCAGGTAAAACATGTTGTAGCCTGGTTCCTAATCCGCCTGCAAGAACTATTGCTTCGTTGGTTTGCATGGTTGAATTAATTTTTAAACAGCTTTTCCTCAACGAGTTCACAGATAATATGACCAAGCATGCCATGCACTTCCTGTATGCGCGGTGTATCAATAGAAGGGATATTGAGTAAAAAAGTGCATTTTCCCTTTAACTCACCACCAGTCTGACCGGTTAAACCTACAGTAATCATTCCCAGCGCATTAGCTTCTTTAAATGCTTTTACGATATTCTTTGAGTTTCCTGACGTTGACAACCCGATCAAAATATCATTTTTTCGCCCCATAGCCATCACCAGCCGGGCATACACTTCATCGTAGCCGTAATCATTGGCAACAGCTGTAATATATGAAGAGTTAACATGCAGTGCTTCAGCAAACAAGGGATACCTGTCGAAATAAAACCTGCCCGAAAGTTCAGCCGCCATATGCTGTGCATCGGCAGCACTTCCGCCGTTACCGCAAAACAATACTTTTCCACCGTTTTCGTAGCATTTAATTATCTGGTTAACTATTTCATTAACTGATTTAACCAGGTCAGGATCATTTAAAACTTTGTTTTTAAGATCAATAGACGATTGTATGATAGATTTGATTCTTGATTCCATTGGTATAATTTTAAAATTGTTGAATTGAAATAGAACGCAGATTTCATAAAGTCCATGAAACCAGTCCTTCTGTAGTAAATTCGTAACGTTCGGTATAGCCTCCAAATTGCTTTAACGATTCAATAACCCGAAACCGCGAGTTTCCCGGACAATAGAAAAACATATAACCGCCTCCGCCGGCTCCTGATATTTTTCCGCCTGTTGCGCCGTTTTGCATTGCAGTGGCGTATATTTTATCAATACTGCTGTTCGTGATTCCCGAAGCCATCTGTTTTTTATACTGCCAGCCGAAATCGAGTATTTTTCCAATTTCGTCAAGATTACCCCGAAGCAAAGCTTCCTTCATCATAACAGCCTGAGTTTTGAGTTGGTGCATGGCTTCAATAGCTACTTTGTCCTCGTTTAATACATTTTGCTGCTGCTTTTGAATGATCTGGGATGATAAACGGCTGGTATCCGAATAGTAAAGCACCAGGTTATGTGCAAGTTCATCAAGGTATGAATCCCTGATCCTAAGTGGATTAACAATTACTTTATCCTTATAAAACTCCATAAAATTAATTCCCCCGAAAGTAGCCGAATACTGATCCTGCTTCCCTCCTGCCATACCAAGATCCGAACGCTCAATTTCATATGCCATTTGAGCAATATCGTATTCGCCGAAAGGAAGTTTGAGCCATTCAACAAATACTCCAAGTATGGCTACAGCAAGAGTTGATGAAGTACCAAGTCCGGATTGCTGAGGAGCATCAATAGAAGTTATTAACCTGAACGACAATTTCTTATCCGGAAATAATTTAGCTATTCTATTGTAGATTCCGGCATGAATATCGAAAATTCCTTCAGGTTTTATTTCCGCATTTGAGGAGAATTCTTTAACCAGGCTACCGTCGGCAGTTTCGAAAATGATTTTTCCATCATCAGCCGGTACAATAGTAGCGTAAGCATAAAGATTGATTGTTGCATTTAAAATTCCACCGCCATATAAATCAGAGTAAGGAGATACATCAGTACCACCGCCGGCAAGACCTAATCGTAAAGGAGCTTTACTTCTGATTAACATGGTTTTATAAGTGTTATTAATTTTGGGTAGTATAAATGATGATTTTGTTTTCGTTGAGCTGCTTACAACAGGTTAATTATCTAATTGCTTTTCCTGTTAACCTGGTCGCATTCAAAGATCAACTATCGAATCAATTTTAGTAAGAAGGAGTTCCCAGCTAAACCTTTTCTTTTCGAGGGCTGCATTCGCCGAAAATTCTTTTTCTTTATTTTCAATAAAAAAACGCAGCAAAGCATCACTTATTTCATTCACTATCGGATTCACTACATATCCTACTATGCCGTCGGGAACCATTTCGGATAATCCTCCAACATTAGTCGTCAGCATAGGTTTCTCAAAATGGTAAGCAATCTGGGTTACACCGCTCTGAGTTGCATCTTTATAAGGCTGAGCTACAATATCACAAGCGCAGAAATAATTTACGATTTCATGGTTTTCAATAAACTCAGTACGAAGAACTATGAATTCCTTTAAACCTAGTGCTTCAATAAGATCAAGATAGGGTTTTCCATCAATATAAAATTCACCGGCAATCAGAAGTTTTACAGGCAATTGACGGAAACGCTCATCAGCAAAAGCTTTTATTAACAAATCGAGACCTTTATATTCGCGGATAAAACCAAAAAACAGAATGTATTTTGTATCTTCTTCAAGACCTATAGTCTTCTTAGCCAGATTTTCAGAAACCGAAGCTCCAAAATTGTCATACAAAGGATGAGGTGAAAATACGCGAGGTTTTACTGTATCAAATTTATTCAAATCGCTCAATACTGCTCGCGACATAGCAACAAATCCATCACAACTTTTAACGAAATAGTGCGAAAGCAGATTGCCTCCCGGCATTTTTTCGTGAGGAATAATATTATCAGTGATTGCTATTACTTTGCTATGGCGATTTCGCCTGATAATCCTGGCAATGGTACCTAGACATGGAGCCATAAAAGGCATCCAATACCGTATTATGATAAGATCGGCCTTTAGTCTTTTTATCTTGTAACCAACACTAAACCAATTAAATGGATTTACTGAGTTTATGACTACTTTTATATCAAGACCTTCGGGAGGAGGATCGGTTGAATATTGTGTTTTACCTGGAAAAAGGAATCCCGGATACTGAAGGCTAAAGGTAAAAATGGTAACATCATCTCCACGTTGTTGGTATGCGCGTGCAAGCCTTTCGTTATAGGTTGACATGCCTCCACCCCTGAATGGATAAGCAGTTCCGATGATAATTACTTTTCGTTTTCCCATTCTTACAGTTTTCGGATTGACTCAGATATGATTAAAAAATCTCTTTCTCAATCAGATAGTGATTGCGTTCGGGAGAATTACGTGCAACCATTTCGGCCAGAAAGCCGGTAAGGAATAACTGAGTTCCGAGAACCATGCTGAGCAAACCAAAATAAAAGATCGGACGATCGGTCATACGATATTCCGCCAGAAAGAACTTGGCGTAAGCCAGAATTCCGGCAATTGCAAAACCGATTATGAAAAGTAACATTCCCAGCATTCCAAATAAATGCATGGGTTTTTTACCAAATTTGGAAACAAACATGATCGAAATCAAATCGAGAGGACCATTCACAAAACGGTTAACACCGAATTTGGTGACACCAAATTTACGCTTTCGGTGTTCAACAACCTTCTCCCCTATTTTTTTGAAGCCGTTCCATTTGGCAATTACAGGGATGTAGCGGTGCATTTCGCCATACACTTCAATACTTTTAACCACATCTTTTTTATAGGCTTTCAATCCGCAGTTATGATCGTGTAGTTTAACACCCGACATACGGCTGGTCATCGAATTATAAAACTTCGAGGGTATATTTTTGGTGAGCGAAGGATCATGACGAACTTTTTTCCATCCGGAAACAAGGTCAAATCCATCTTCTTTGATCATTTTAAATAACCCTGGTATTTCATCAGGACTATCCTGTAAATCGGCATCCATTGTTATAACCACATCGCCTGCAACTGTCTTAAAACCAGTGTTCAAGGCAGCAGATTTTCCGTAATTCCTTCGAAATTTTATTCCTTTTATTCTGTTGTCATTTTGATGAAGTTGTTGAATGATATTCCACGAATTATCAGAACTACCGTCGTCAATTAGTAAAATTTCGTAAGAGTAATTATTCTCAAGCATCACTTTTCCAATCCATTGGCAGAGTTCTGGCAATGATTCCTCTTCGTTTAATAAGGGTACTATTACAGAGATGTCCATATTCAGGTTATATTGCTCCTCCTTCGTTGGTACCAAACATCTCAGGCTTCTTTTTCATTATTGCTCCAACAATTAATGCAACTATACCGAATACAATAATGCTCCAGAAAATATTCTTTAACAAGGTAGAAAATGTTCCCATTTTAGCCGCTTGCTCATCTAATTTATCAAGTTGTTCCGTAATCTGATCGTCTGACATTTTGCCAGAGAGATAATTCTCCATCCAGGTTTTCTGAGCTTCCATAATAGTTTTATTATACTCTGGATCAATTAATTGTAGAAAAGCATAATTAAATACTTGATATAGAATGACAGAAATTGCTAATGCAATAAATGCAAATAAAAATGCATCTCTGAAAGAAATAAATCCGCCACTGCTTACTCTGTATTTTTTTAACAATATCACTAAAATAACAATACTTATTGCAACACTCACAAGTAAAAGCAGTATAGGTATTAAAATACCAATAGGTTTAATATCAAACACATACATAACGAGGAAAGTGACAATTGAAACTGCTCCAATAATGAGTCCACTTTTTAATGCTGAACTGAAAAGCGTGTTTTTTGTTTCCATAATGTTTTTTGTTTTATTGGTTTGGGTTAGTGCAAAGGTATGAAACTTGATTAAAAACCTTGTAAAATCTATCGGATGTTT
>CAZOXJ010000002.1:61543-65051 GCA_964583325.1 uncultured Lentimicrobiaceae bacterium | reverse complement strand
TTTATTCCAAACACAATATTTTCTCAAAGATCAAAGAGTCGGATAACTATTTTATTGTTAACCTGCTCAACGGAAGCGCGGATATTTTAAATCCCGCCGAAGGTGGTTTGGTCCAGGATTTCCTGGATGGAAAAACTATACCTGCCGAGTTCCATGAGAATTTAAAGCAACAGGGATATCTTGTTGATACAAAGGAGGAAGAACGACTGTATCGGAGTAAATACCTTGATTTTGTGGATACCCGTGACGATGATGAAATTCAGTTGTTTTTTGTCCCAAACTACAGTTGCAATTTTGCCTGTACTTATTGTTATCAGGATGAATATACTACTGCGAAACAAGGACTTACAAATGAAGTAATTGACGCGTTTTTTAGCTACGTTAAAACTGAATTTGCCGGTCGCAAAAAGTATCTTACTGTATTTGGAGGCGAGCCTTTGCTTAATTCGCCGAAGCAAAAAGAGATGATTGCTCACCTTCTGAAACTGGCTAATGATTCCAACCTGGAAGTCTGCTTTGTAACCAATGGCTATTCTCTGGTTGATTATATCGATATTCTGAAAACTGCCAGCATTCGCGAAATTCAGGTTACGCTTGATGGCAAAGGTAGTGTGCATGATGCGCGCCGTTTCCTGAAAGGTGGAGGAGCTACTTTCGATAAAATAGTTGAAGGAATTGATGCTTGTTTGCAGAATGGATTACCTGTTAACCTGCGCATGGTTGTGGATAAGGAGAATATTTCCGGATTACCGGAAATGGCTCAGTTTGCAATTGATAAAGGCTGGACTAAAAGTGAATTTTTTAAAACACAGCTTGGCCGGAATTACGAATTGCACCACTGCCAGGCCACTTCCGAAAAGTTGTTCAGCAGGATTTCGTTATACGAAACTATTTACGAACAGGTAAAACAGCATCCTTACATCCTCGAATTTTATAAGCCGGCATATTCCATTTCGAAATTCCTGGCCGAAAACGGCGAACTTCCTGATCCATTGTACGATGCTTGTCCTGCCTGTAAAACGGAATGGGCATTTGATTACACAGGTCATATATTTTCTTGTACTGCTACCGTAGGCAAAGAAGATGAATCGCTGGGTACATTTTATCCAAAAATTTCGCGTAAAGAGGAAATGATCAGTGCTTGGGAAAACCGCGATGTAACATCCATTCCTGAATGCAGCACCTGCAGTATGCAACTAGCATGCGGCGGAGGTTGCGGCTCGGTGGCTAAAAACAGAACCGGCAGTGTTTGCTCAACGGATTGCCGTCCGGTAAAGGAATTGCTGGAATTGGGATTCTCTGCTTATTTCGAAAAAACCTCATAGCATGACTTTGTAAAGACGCGATGCTCGCGTCTCAGTAAAGACGCAATGCTTGCGTCTCTAGTAAGACTACTCACAATCATAAAGCCATATAGCTTTAAAGTTGTTAGAAATACATAACAATCTCATCAAAGAATTAAAAATGAAAGAAATTACATCATCCGAATTCGAAAACGAGGTTCTTGCCGGTGGCAAAGTTGTACTCGATTTTTATTCAACCGAATGCCCGCCTTGCGAAGCTGTTGCCCCTAAATTTGAAGGATTGGCAAAGCTTTATGGCAACGATATCAAGTTTGTAAAAATGTTTCGCCAGGAAAATAAACCTTTGGCCGAGAAATTAGGTGTTAAATCCTCGCCGACTCTCCTGTTTTTCGATAACGGAGTTCAGGTTGGCAATTCGCTTTCAGGTGGTATTAAACGCAGTGATATTATTCATCAGCTCGATAATATGCTTCCCATTGAAAGAGTGAAAGAAATTAATGCGCTAATCAAACCTAGTGTTTCCGAGTTCGATGTACTTATTCTGGGTGCTGGTCCGGGCGGTCTTACTGCCGGATTGTACCTCTGCCAGTCGAAAGTAAACACGGTACTTATAGATATTGCACTTCCGGGCGGACATGTGTCCACTACCCACGAAGTGTCCAATTACCCCGGTTTCATTAATCCGCAGCCCGGATATTTGCTTTCGCACAATATGTCGGAGCAAACCAAACTGTGTGGCACCAGTTATAAGGTGGCTGTTGATGTAACCCAGATCGATCTTGAAAAGAAAGAAGTGGTAATTGATGAATTTGAGACCATCAGGGCTAAAAAAATCATCATTGCAACCGGAACATCACCAAACCTTATGGGAGTTGCCGGTGAGCGCGAACTGAAAGGGAAAGGTATTTCTTACTGCGCTACCTGCGATGCCAAATACTACGGGGATAAAGATGTGGTGGTTATCGGAGGCGGAAATTCAGCTGTTGAAGAAGCAGATTTTATCAGCAAGTTTGCCAGCAAGATTACTATGGTTCACCAGTTTGATGCTTTTACCGCCAACAAACAGGCGCAGGAGAAATTATTTGCAAATCCGAAAATCAGCGTTCTGTTTGAGCATGAGCCAAGGTCATTCAGCCGCGACGGCGATAAAATGATTACCGAAGTTGAGGATCTGAAAACTAAAACTGTAACAAAACTTGTCAGTGACGGAGTTTTCGTTTTTATAGGGATGAAACCTAATATCGATTTGTTCAGGGATAAATTGGAGCTGGATAAATGGGGTTACATAAAAACTGACGAAGACATGCATACCAGTATGCCCGGTGTGTATGCTGTTGGCGACGTTATAAGTAAAAAATACAGGCAGATTACCACGGCAGTTGCCGATGGAACCATTGCAGCTATTGCAATTGCAAAAGAATTTAATTAAACAGGAAAAAATATCAGACCATGAACGCAAACCAATTAATCATCGAGCAGGTAAGTCCTTTCGACGTAGCAACTACAGTCGAAAAAATAATAGTAGCAGCAGGACAAAGAGACTGGCAAAACCCGGCAGTTCACAACCTTCAGCAATCACTTGCAAAATCTGGTAAAGATGTTAAGCCAGTTCAGGTGGTAGAGATATGCAAAGCCGATTATTCGGGTAAAATGCTTGAAAAGAATGACGAAAGGATCAGTTCTATCCTGATGCCTTGCCGTATTTCGGTGTATGAAAAAGAAGATGGCAAAACTTATGTCACACTTCTAAATATGGCAGCAATGGCAACCGGATTACCGTCTGAGACAGCCGCAGCTATTCAAGGTGCATCTGATGAAACTTTCGAGATCGTTAAATCCGTAGTAGGGCCTTTCTAAAAGAAGGTCAGTTCCATCTTGGTCCGGTTGTTTCTATTTTAAATAAACCGCGCCTGAATCTTTACGAATACTTTACGTTTTCCATACCTGGATTTTGGCCGGGTGGGCATTGATATGCTCAAAACGAAACATTTTAACCGTTTTGAAAAGAACAAAAAGGAGTTGGATTAGTAATGAATTCTACTGTAAGTATTTGATAAATAGCCAATAGAGATAAATTAAAATTGTTGTTCATGAAGAAAGTACTGATACTTGGCGGCGGCTTTGCCGGAGTGCAAACGGCGATTGAATTACAGAAAAAAGGAGGCTTTGATGTTACCCTGGTTTCTGATCGCGACTATTTGTAT
>CAZOXJ010000002.1:60037-61443 GCA_964583325.1 uncultured Lentimicrobiaceae bacterium | reverse complement strand
ATTTGTGCAAAGCCTGAAATGGCTCTCGAAATCCGGAATAAAATAGACGAACTTGTTCAGAAAGGCAGCGGTAAAATTGCAATAGGTTTTGGCGGAAATCCAAAAGATAAATCTGCTGTTCGCGGCGGACCTGCTTTCGAACTGATTTTTAATATTCATAACTATCTGAAAAACAAAAAGCTCAGGGATAACTTTGAACTTACATTTTTTGCTCCAATGGATGAACCTGGAGCCAGGATGGGGAAAGGAGCGCTGCCTATGCTGAATAAGATGTTCGCTAATTACAATATTGGTAAACGCTTTGGAAAGAAGATAAAAGAGTTTGTAGTTGATGGAGTGGTTTTCGAGGACGATTCGAAGCTTGATTCTGATTTTACCATGTTTATCGCTGCAGGAACAGGCCCAGCCATACTTCAGAATTCCGATCTTCCTCTTTCGGAAGCAGGATTTATTAAAATTGATGATTTTGGCCAGGTAAACGGATTCCCAAACGTGTTTGCCATTGGAGATATAGCTGCATTGGAAGGCCCGGAATGGATTGCAAAACAAGGACATATTGCTGAACTTATGGGCCGTAATGCAGCTTACAATATCGTTGAAATTGAAAAAGGAAGCACTAAACGGAAAGGGTACCAGGAGCACCTGAATATTTTGTGCGTAATGGATACCGGCGATGGAGCGGCTTTTGTTTTCCGTAACAGCATCAAATCATTTATAATTCCTATGCCCGTGGTTGGACACTGGATGAAAAAGGGTTGGGGAATGTATGCACGTATGACGAAATTAGGGCAGTTTCCGAGATTGCCGGGAATGTAGTTTTGAGTGAATAGTGAATAGTGAATAGTGATTAGTGGTTTTTCTTAAGATTTTGGAATTCAATAGTTAAAACTATAAAATGAAACATTCACTAATGAAAGTTTAAATTCAGCTGAATCAGATAAAATGCGGAAATTACTAATTCTACTTGTCGATAAACGAATTCTAATCCTCGCCTTTATGGCAGCCGGGCTGTATTACAGCATTTCAGTTTATCACATTTCGTTATGGTATGTTTTGCTGGTAGGTGTTGTATTGGGTGTGGTTTTCGGAAAAGTGTTTTGCCGTTGGGTTTGTCCTCTAGGATTGATGATGGAATTTATGATGGGAATGAGCCCGGATGGAAAGATTAAAGGAATGTATCAATACCATAAAATCGGTTGCCCGATTGCCTGGATTTCGGGATGGCTGAATAAATATTCTTTTTTCAGGATTAAAATCAACAATGACACTTGTAAAAATTGTGGTATTTGCGATAAGGAATGCTATATTGTGGCTATGGAGCCAACTAAGTTTAGCTTATACAAACCTGTAATGGAGAGGCCTGGCGATAGTTTCACCTGTTCAAAATGCCTGAAATGTGTGGCAAC
>CAZOXJ010000002.1:17998-59937 GCA_964583325.1 uncultured Lentimicrobiaceae bacterium | reverse complement strand
TGGAGAGGCCTGGCGATAGTTTCACCTGTTCAAAATGCCTGAAATGTGTGGCAACTTGCCCGAATGGAAGTTTAACTTATAAAGTTTAATATTATGAAAGGGAATTTCGAAACCATAATCAACGATACGCGACCTGTAATAGTGGATTTTCACGCTTTATGGTGCGGACCCTGCAAAGTTCAGTCTCCGATTTTAAAGGGAGTTGCGGCTGAACTCGGCGAAAAGGTTCGGGTCATAAAAATAGATGTTGATCAAAACAACGCCCTGGCTTCACAATATCAGATTCAGAGCGTTCCGACGCTTATTGTATTTAAAGACGGCAAACCTGTATGGAGACAGTCGGGAGTGGTTACAAAGGCGGCTTTATTAGGCGTTTTAACGCAAAATATGTAATTGGAGTCAGATACTTCATTGGTTTTCAGTACTCTCTTTGAACAGCGCTCAACTTTTCATCATTATAGGATATCCACTTTAATATATTAATACTTTTGTAGTCCTCTATCAGTACTACCATGAGCGAACGCATAACCCACGAAGGAATAGTTGATCATATTGACGGTGATGCCGTTTATGTGCGTATTCTCAGCAAATCGGCGTGTGCAGAATGTCATTCAAAAGGCATGTGCGGAGTTTCCGAAATGACCGAAAAACTGATAGAAGTAAAACAAAATATCTCAGGTTTTACTCAGGGTCAGGCTGTTAATGTAATTCTCGACCGTTCGCTTGGTAATAAAGCAGTACTCCTGGGCTATTTTATCCCTTTTCTTATTTTGGTTATAACCCTCCTTATTTCCAGCTTATATCTCAGTGAACTATGGTCGGGATTACTGGCAATTGCCGTGTTGATACCTTATTATTTACTACTGTTCTTCTTTAAGGATAAACTGAGCAAAACATTTTATTTTCGTATTGAGCGGTTATAACATCATAGCCTTTTCCTGGCTCACTTTACAGCCGTTTTACCCTTAACTAATTTATATTCATTCTACAAACAGCTTTCAAACTACCATGAATGAAGGTGTATGAAATATTGTAGATATTAAATGGGTAATTTGAATGTTGTATTATGTTGAAAAACAGGGCAATACAAGAGTGTTGATTTTAGCGTTTTCTTCTGATAAATGTTTTATTGTTTTTACATTTGCCAATAGCTAACAAAGCAATATTGTTCTGAATTTTATTGAATCTGAACATATTTTATATTGTTTATAGCGCTGAAAATTAACTGATTAAATAGTCGATCTGTGAACCAGTTTATCCTTTTTGCTATTCTTGCATTGGCCGGTATCGGAGTTCTTGCAGCCATAATTCTGTTTTTTGTTGCCCAAAAATTCAGGGTAATCGAAGATCCACGCATTGATATTGTTTCCGATTTGCTGCCTGCAGCCAATTGTGGAGGTTGTGGTTATGCCGGTTGCCGCAATTTTGCTGAAAAAATTGTGAAGTCGGAAAGCCTCGAAGGATTGAACTGCCCTGTTGGCGGAAACGCAGTCATGAAACAAATTGCTGCAGCTTTGGGCCTTAATGCTGTTGAAACTGATCCGATGATTGCAGTTTTGCGATGCAATGGTTCATTTGCTCATGCTCCTGCAAAAGTTATTTACGATGGAGCTTCCAGCTGCGCATTTGCCCATAACCTGTTTAGTGGTGGCAGCGGTTGCCCTCATGGCTGCATAGGTCTTGGCGATTGCGTAACGGTTTGCCTTTTCGATGCCATGTATATTGATGAAGCCACTGGTTTGCCGGTTATTATTGAAGAAAAGTGTGTTGCCTGCGGTGCTTGTGTAAAGGCCTGTCCGAGAGTTATTATTGAAATGCGCAAAGTCGGTCCTAAAAGTAAACGAATATATGTGGACTGTGTAAACAGGGAAAAAGGTGCAATAGCGCGTAAAAACTGCGAGGTTGCATGTATCGGCTGCGGCAAGTGTGTTAAAATTTGTCCTCACGATGCCATTGTGATGGAAAACAACCTGGCTTATATTAGCTTCGAAAAGTGTAAACTCTGTCGCAAATGTGTGGAAGAATGTCCAACCAATGCTATTGTTGAACTGAACTTCCCTTTGCGAAAGACAAAAGCTGATGCCGAAAAAACGGAAACTGTTCCTTCATAATACGAAAAGAATTATTGATCTGATAACTTTTGCCTGACCCAATTTTAATACTCAGGCCCCAAATTTTAAGTTCCAAATCACAAATCACGAATCACAAATTACTAGTCACGAATCACAAATCTTATCCGGCATACCTATGATGCTGAAAACATTTATAAAAGGCGGCGTTCACCCTGATGAAAATAAACTTTCGTCGGGAGCAGCTATTCAATCCCTGCCAATTCCTGCCGAAGTTCAGATATCACTCGGACAAAGTCTTGGCGCACCGGCAAAAGCACTTGTTGCTAAAGGTGATTCAGTTAAAACCGGACAGCTTATTGCCCGTGGCGAAGCGTTTATTTCAGCCAATGTTCACTCATCTGTTTCAGGTAAAGTGATTAAAATTGATGATATTGACGACCAGAGCGGATACCGTCGACCAGCAATAATTATTGCAACCGAGGGTGATGACTGGTTGACTGGCATTGATCGTAGCGCTGATTTAAAAAGAGAATGCTATCTCTCACCTGCCGAAATTATTGAGAAAATCCACGAAATGGGTATCGTTGGTCTTGGCGGTGCAACTTTCCCCACCAAAGTGAAAATGATGGTCCCGCAAGGGAAAAAGGCTGAAATCCTTATCCTGAATGGCGTTGAATGCGAACCTTACCTTACATCCGATCATCGTTTGATGCTCGAAAAAGGGGAGGAGATGCTTGTCGGAGCCACCATCCTGATGAAAGCATTAGGCGTTAAACGCGCTGCAGTCGGAATCGAAAATAACAAACCGGATGCCATTGCTCATTTGACTGAACTGGTGAAGAATTTTCCCGGAATTGAAATCATTCCTTTAAAAGTAAAATATCCGCAGGGTGCTGAAAAACAATTAATTAAAGCAGTAACCGGTCGCGAAGTACCTTCGATGAAGCTACCGATTGAGGTTGGTTGTGTAGTAAATAATGTAGGAACTGCTTTTGCTGTTTATGAAGCTGTTCAAAAAAACAAACCACTTTTCGAGAGAGTAGTTACCGTTACCGGGAAAAACTTCGCCAAACCGGCTAATTTCATGGTTCGTATAGGAACTCCTGTAAATGAACTGATTGAACATGCAGGCGGACTTCCGGATGCAACAGGAAAAGTTGTAAGTGGTGGTCCTATGATGGGCAAAGCATTAAATTCATTGAAGGTGCCTGTTTTGAAAGGGACTTCAGGCATTTTAATTTTTGATGAAGCTGAAGCGAAACGTTCACCGGTTCAAAATTGCATCCGTTGTGCACGATGTGTTTCCGCCTGCCCGATGGGATTAGAGCCTTACCTTCTCGAAAAGCAGGTGAACAACCAGGTATGGGATGAGGCTGAAGCCAATCGCATCATGGATTGTATGGAATGCGGAAGTTGTCATTTCATATGTCCTTCTTCGCGTCCGTTGCTCGATTACCTGCGCTTGGGAAAAAATAAAGTAGGTCAACTAATGAGAACCAGAGTAAATAATTAAGATATGCAGCTTTTTACTGTTTCGGGTTCACCACATGTGCATAACAACCAGTCTGTTCAAAAGATTATGTGGGGTGTTGTTATCGCATTGGTTCCTGCCCTGTTGGTTTCAATGTGGTATTTTGGCCTTGGAGCCCTTATTACTACTGCAATTGCAGTGCTTTCGTGTGTTACTCTCGAATACACCATTGCGAAGTACATTTTAAAAGAACCACCAACCATAACGGACGGCTCTGCTGTAGTTACAGGAATTCTGCTGGCATTTAATGTGCCTTCCTCTATTCCCTGGTGGCAGCTTGTCATAGGAAGTATAGTAGCAATAGGCGTAGCAAAAATGTCGTTCGGCGGCTTGGGGCGCAATCCTTTTAATCCGGCCTTGGTCGGAAGGGTTTTTATGCTCATTTCGTTTCCTGTGGATATGACGTTGTGGCCGTTGCCGATTCAGAATCGTTTTGTGCTGGCCGATGCAGTTACAGGTCCAACTTCGTTAGGTATTGTTAAGGAAGGTGTAAAGAACGGAGAGTCAATTGCAAAGCTCACCTCCGAAATTCCTGATTACGCAAATATGCTCCTTGGAAATATGGGCGGCTCTTTGGGCGAAGTTTCCGCTGCAGCTCTTATCTTGGGTGGATTGTATATGCTTTTCAGAAAAATAATTACATGGCATATTCCATTTTCATACCTGTTTTCAGTTTTTGCATTTACAGGAATTCTGTGGCTCATAAATCCTGAAATGTATATCGACCCGGTTTTTCATATGTTAGCTGGCGGTTTGATGTTAGGTGCAATATTTATGGCAACCGATATGGCCACCTCACCCATGACATGGAAAGGAATGCTGGTGTATGGTTTCGGTTGCGGAGTGCTAACGGTTCTTATCAGGGTTTGGGGCGCATATCCCGAAGGTGTTTCGTTTGCCATTCTCATTATGAACGCGGCTACTCCACTCATTAACAAAGGATTCAAACCTTCTCGTTTCGGTGAAGTGGCTAAAGCATAGCAGTCAGGAACATAAAAGAACAGATCAACGTACAAAAATAAGTTACAATGGCTAAAAAACTTGAATCAACGCTTGTAAACATGATCCTATCGTTGCTGCTGATTTCTGCAGTTATGGCGGCGGCACTGGGATTTGTTTATGGCGTTACCAAAGGACCTATCGAAAAGGCCAATAAACAAAAGGAAATCCAGGCTGTACGCGAAGTGTTGCCGGTTTTTGATAATGATCCCACCAAAGATGCTAAACTTATCGATGGACTTACATTTTACTTCGGTACTAAGGCCGGTAAGCCTGTTGGATGTGCTGTAAAAACGTTTACTGACAAAGGATTCAGTGGCCGTTTCGATCT
This sequence comes from uncultured Lentimicrobiaceae bacterium, assembly GCA_964583325.1. Taxonomy (GTDB): domain Bacteria; phylum Bacteroidota; class Bacteroidia; order Bacteroidales; family UBA4417; genus UBA4417. The sequence continues at coordinate 55,004 of CAZOXJ010000002.1, read as the reverse complement.
GATGGTTGGGTTTAAGCCGGATGGTGCTATAAATCAGATTGTTGTGCTTGAACAGAAAGAAACTCCCGGACTTGGAACAAAAATGAAAGAACCGAAGTTTAAAGATCAGTTTAATGCGTTAAACATTTCCTCTTTACCGAAACAGGAAATCAAAGTGAAAAAGGATGGCGGAACTATCGATGCTATTACAGCTGCCACTATTTCATCAAGAGCATTTTGCGATGGCGTTCAAAAAGCTTACACATTATATATAAAGAACTTCGGGTCAGCGGCAGCTGATTCAGCCACAATTGCGAAAGGAGTCTCAAAATGAGTAATTTAAAATACCTTACAAACGGATTTATTAAGGAGAACCCAACATTCGTTCTTGTTCTGGGAACCTGTCCTACGCTTGCAGTTACCACCGCTGCCATGAATGGAATAGGAATGGGAGCCGCAACCACATTCGTGCTTGTTTTTTCAAACCTTATGATTGCAGCATTAAAAAACTATATTCCTGACAAGGTAAGGATAGCCGCCTTCATCCTTGTAATAGCAACATTTGTAACCATTGTCGACCTGGTGATGAAAGCTTATACTCCTGATCTTTATAAGACACTGGGTATCTTTATTCCCCTGATAGTTGTAAACTGCATCATTTTAGGCAGGGCCGAGGCTTTTGCACAAAAAAATGCTGTATTGCCGGCTATACTTGATGGGTTGGGAATGGGGATAGGATTTACTCTTGCTATAACATTAATGGGCGGTATCCGCGAAATACTCGGCAATGGAAGCATTTTTGATATCCGATTGGTTTCGCAGGACACCAGAACCATACTGATGTTTATTCTACCTCCGGGCGCTTTTCTTACATACGGCTACCTGATTGCAATAATGAACAGCTTAAAGCGGAAATATAATATGTAAGATCTGGGTTTGAAGTTGAGTTTTGCACTTCTGCATCGAGTCCTGATAAAAAATAAATGCATTGAAAATTCAAATACATTGTTAAAATGGATCTGATAAAAATAGTTATACTGGCGCTTCTGGTCAATAATGTGGTATTAGCGCAATTCCTTGGAATCTGCCCGTTTCTGGGTGTTTCGAATAAAATTTCCACATCAATGGGCATGGGTGCCGCTGTTATTTTTGTAATGGCATTGGCTAACCTGGTTACATACCTGATTCAGAATTTTATACTTATTCCCTTGCATATTGAGTTTATGCAAACAATTACCTTTATTTTTATTATTGCTTTCCTTGTGCAGGTAGTTGAGATTATACTCAAAAAAGCAGCTCCTACCTTGTACCAGGCTTTGGGTATTTATCTTCCGCTTATTACTACTAATTGTGCAGTACTTGGTATTGCTATCCTGGCAGTTCAGAAGAACTATAGTCTCGTTTCAAGCGTTGTTTATGCTTCGGCCATAGCAGCCGGTTTTACGTTGGCTCTTATCCTGATGGCCGGCATACGTGAGCAACTCGAACTTAACGGGTATCCCAAAGGCATGAAGGGTTTTCCTTTAACACTTATTACAGCAGGCTTGCTTTCACTGGCATTTATGGGATTTTCGGGATTGGTGAAATAAGAGGTGAAAAATCGAAGTTTCCTAAAATGATTTGTTTGAACCTTCTAACTATTTCCTGTTATTCATTCGTTGTTTTTTCAGTTTCAGTCAGTCGTTAAATAAGTTATTTTTGCAAAAGTTTATCCTTAACTGTTTCTTATGGCCGACAATCATATTATATCACTCGAAGGCATTTCTGTGTACCAGCGTGATAATCTTATTCTTTCGAATGTATCGCTCAATATTCATAAAAGTGAATTTGTATACCTGGTTGGTAAAACCGGAACTGGTAAAAGCAGCCTGATGAAAACACTGTATGCCGATTTACCATTGCTTGACGGGAAAGCAGAAGTTGCCGGTTTCAGTATCCCTGATATAAAGCGAAAAGAAATTCCTTTCCTGAGGCGTAAAATAGGTATTGTTTTCCAGGATTTTCAATTACTGAATGACCGCAGTGTAAACGATAATCTTATTTTCGTAATGAAAGCCACAGGCTGGAAAGATGCCGATGCTATGCGCCATCGTATGAACGAAGTACTTGATAAAGTCGGACTTATAACCAAAGGTTTTAAAATGCCGCACCAGCTTTCGGGTGGTGAGCAACAACGCGTATCTATTGCCCGCGCTCTTTTAAATGATCCTGAATTATTACTCGCCGACGAACCAACCGGAAACCTCGACCCGGAAACTTCGGACGGAATTATGCAATTGCTTTTCGATATACGTAAAACCGGCAGGGCTATTTTTATGGCAACCCACAATTATGCCTTACTGCGCAAATATCCGTCGCGAATTATTAAATGTGAAAAGGGAAAACTGATTGAAGTGGGCGAAGGACTGATCGGGATAGGAGAGGAGTAGGTTTAAAAATCACAAATCACGATTCACAACTCCCAATTCCCAATTCTCATGTCTTAGTTATATTTGTGATTTGTGAATTTAGATTTTTAGTTTGTGATTGAACCATGCTTTTATAATTATCAAATCATCTTAACATTTTTTCAATACTCTTTTTAAAATGACGTCATCTGAACTTCAGGAAAGACTTATATGCTTTGCTGCACTGATCATTGAATTTACTAAATATATTAAAAGAGATAAAGCTGGCTTGACTTTAATTGATCAAATGACACGATCAAGTATATCATCCGCTCTTAACTATGGCGAAGCTACAGGAGCCGAATCGCCAAAAGATTTTGTTCATAAGATGCAGGTTGTGCTTAAAGAACTCAAAGAAACATGGGTTGCTTTGCGAATTGTTGAAAAATCAAAACTTCATAATAATCAGGAATTGTACATCAGTGTTTTGGATGAATGTAATCAGTTGATAAGCATATTTACTAAAAGTGTTACAACGAATAAGATGAAGATCAGGGATATGTGATTGATAAGCGGGGTTTGTTAATTGTATATATGAGTTCACAAATCACAACTCACAAATCTAAATTTTCTAATTTGTGATTCTTGATGTTGAAACCAGAAACCAGAAACAAACCAATTACCCCCAAACCTCTTTAATCAACTTTTTTGCATTTTCGGCATCCGAAAAACGTTTCTGAAGCAATTCGGTTCTTGCAACAAGCTGATTGTGATCAAATTCTGTATTAAACAGAGACGAGATTTTCTTTTTCATTTCTCCTTCATCAGCAGCAATTTCGCATAAATTTTCAAGACCAGTACCGGCAAGCATTTCGTGGTTTACAAGCATCCAGCGCCCATTGTAAAGTGTGTTGAGCAGTTTCAGTTTTAAGCCCGTAGCCTGAAACGTTACCAGGATATTAATTTGTGCATTTTTTATAAGGGCTTCCATTTCGGTTTGTGGTGGATTTGGGATCAGTTCAATGTTTTTATACTGAGAAACCAAATTTTTCAGTGATTCCGAGGGATTAAGCCCTGCAATTTTTAAAGGGAAAGGTAAGTTGTTAAATACTTCTTTAACAAGGTATTCCGCTGCCAGCACATTTTCCCCTACCGATAAATTTCCGTGATAAAGTACATAGTCACCTTTCCCTGGCTGACTTTTTACTTCACTGTTTCCATGAAAACTCGGCAGGTAAATTACTTCTTTTTCAGGGAATTGCTTACCCAGGTAATCGCGGTCTGTTTGAGAAACAACCAGCATTTTTGTAGCATATTTCAGTTGGTTCTGATACCGCTTTAGCTTCATGCTTTCGAGCAGAAAAAAAGCTTTGCGCCCGTGATTTTTCTCCGATTTGAACAGGTTAAAGTAATAATCGTGCTCAATATTGCTTTCGCGATAAATAAGGGTTCGGCCTTGTAATGCTTTGTGATTGAGGTAATAGCAACTGTGAAGTCCTTCGAAAAGAATAGGGTGATTGTCCGAAACCAGGTTTTTAAGCAGATCATCTGATTGCCGGCTTTCAACAATGTAAGGCTTAAACGAAAACTGGGATGTAATGCCCGTTTTTCTGGGATAATAATGTACTGATTCGCAGTATAAATTGAGTTCCTGTGTTTCCGGCCGGTCGTATTGGTAGCAATGCAGATGAATTTTTATGCCTGCTTTATGCAAAGCTTTCAGCTTATAAAAAACGTCGATAACACCGCCATAATTAGCGGGAAAAGGGATGCTGAAAGAAACTATATGCAAATGTTTTTCAGGCATAGGGAGTAAATATTTCTATCAGAGTTTTCTTTTCATTTTCCCAGGTCAATTCAGCAGCAGCTTTCCGGGTATTGGCTTTATATAGTGCAATTCGGTTTGCGTCAGCCAACATATTTTTAATTTTATCGGCAATATGCTCAGGATTATGGTTTTCGATAAAATCACCAATTTTATAGGTCTGTATAATGTTTTTAAGTTCAACTAATGGAGTAGCCAGAACGGGAACTCCGGCATAAATATAATCGAACAGTTTATTTGGCAAACTAAACCTGTAATTGATATTCGTGTCTTTATCAATGGTAAGGCCGATATCAGCATTGGCAGTGTATCCGGAAAGGTTTTGAGGCGTTTGGCGGGGCACGAACAATACTTTATTCTGCAACGAAAGATCAGTCACCATCTTTTTCAGCAAAGGAAGCACATCGCCGCCGCCGACAATCAGAAGCAGAACATCGTCGAGAAATTGCATGGCTGCAACCGCTTCCTCAGCACCGCGCTGTACGTTAATTCCCGAGCCCTGGAGGAGAACGATTTTTTTATCCTCAGGCAATCCAAGGGCTTTACGCGACGGGATTTCAGAATCGGTAAACCGATTGGGAATATTGCGGACAATTTTAAACGAAACATGATATTCCTCTTCAAACAACTTCGCAATACTTGCATTTACCGTTATACAATTTGCAAGTTTTGGGACAATGGTTTTTTCGATCCATTTCCATATGCGCTGAACTTTCGGGCGATTTACCAGTTCGGGTGTTGCAGTAAAATATTCGTGACTGTCGTATACTATTGGTATATTTTTAATTCTGTGAACCAGGTAATTAGGCAAAAGTGTATCAAGGTCGTTGCTCACCAGCAAATCAGCAGGTCGCGCAAGCAGCAGAAAGAAAAGCCTTAAATTGTATTCGGCATAAAAAAGCGGTCCTTTTTCCCATAACAGCCTCATGCGTATGGTTTCGTAATCACGTTCAGGCAAGGCCGGACTATCGTATTTCCTTCTGCCAACCATCATAACTTCAAACCCCATATTTACAAGTACGTCGGCGGTACGGGCAATACGCTGGTCAGTTACCAGGTCGTTGATCACTGAAATAATGACTCTTTTCTTTTTCATTGTGTTTATTGCTGTGCGAAAGTAAAGTTTTCGGACGAATTTTTAATAAACTTGCCTTTTATTGGAATGGTTAATTTAATTTTGCAAAAAATCTATGTAGCAAACCTGTTTGAAAATAAACCGGGTATAAATTTCAATTGGATATTTTTTAGCTCTGATTTTCAAATAGATAAAGACAGTTTATGCCGCACTATTCAGATGTCCGTGAGGATGTATCGCTTCGCAAATTCAATACCTTTCATATTAATGTGATTGCCCGGTATTTTGCTGAAATCAACCGTTTTGAGCAACTTCAGGCATTAATTGCTTCGGGCATGCTTGCGGAAAATCCGGTGCTGATACTTGGCGGCGGAAGCAATTTACTCTTTACCGGAAATGTAAAAGGAATTGTTGCACATATTGGCAATAAGGGGATTGAAGTTATTGAACGCAGCGAAGATTCTGTTCTTGTTAAGGTTGAAGCTGGCGAAAACTGGCACGATTTTGTTACTTTTTGTGTCGAAAACGGATTTGGCGGACTCGAAAATCTTTCACTTATTCCCGGCAATGTCGGAAGTTGTCCTATTCAGAATATTGGTGCATATGGCGTTGAGGTAAAAGATTGTTTTCACTCGCTCGAAGCCATTGATATTAAAACCGGCGAGCTGATAGTTTTTAATCGCGACGAATGCAGGTTTGGTTACCGCGACAGTGTTTTTAAAAACGAGCTGAAAGGGAAAGTTGTTATCTGGACGGTTACTTTCAGATTGAGTCTGAATCCTGTAATTCATATTGAATATGGAGCTATAAAACAGGAATTATCGGCTTCGGGCATCGAAAATCCAACTATAGCAGATGTAAGCAAGTCCGTTTGTGCAATCAGGCGTAGTAAACTGCCTGATCCTGAAGTGCTCGGTAATGCAGGTAGCTTTTTTAAAAACCCGACGGTTGATAGTCAATTTGCCGAAAAACTCAAAGAAACGTTTCCGAACCTGGTATCGTATCCTCAGGGCGATAACAAGGCTAAGCTGGCAGCCGGATGGCTTATAGAGCAATGTGGCTGGAAAGGTTTCCGCGATGGTTATGCCGGAGTGCACGAAAATCAGGCGCTTGTGCTGGTAAATTACGGAAATGCAACCGGCGCCGATATGCTTACCCTGGCACACAAAATTCAGAATTCGGTGTATGAGCGGTTTGGCGTAACGCTCGAAATGGAAGTGAATGTGATTTAAGATTTACGAAGTACGATTTAGGATATACAAATTCTCCGAAATCTGTGTATTCATTGGTTTACTCCAACGTTTTTTCAACACATTCCCATAATTTCTCCGCCGTTCGTTCCCACGAGAATTGCTCCCGTTGTTTTCGTCCTTCAACAATCAGTTTTTCCCTGAATCCTTCATCTGAAGCCACTTTTTGCATCGCATCGGCAATGGAGGTAATTGAAAACGGATCGATTAATACAGCTGCATTACCGGCTACTTCGGGCATGGAGGTTACGTTGGAGGTAATAACCGGCGTATCGCAATGAAATGCCTCAAGGATTGGAATACCAAAACCTTCGAAATAAGAAACATAGGTAAGCGCCAGGGCCGAAGCCATTAGTGAAGCTAGTTCTATATCGGTTACGCGACCTGTAAAAATAACATCATCACGGTATTCCATTCCTTCGTAAGCTAAACGGATTTCGTCAGTCCACCACATCCGGGCACCTGCTAATAGCAGTTTTGTACTTCCGGAAGTGTTTCTCTTAAAAAGGTCGAAAGCTTTAAACAGGTTCACCAGGTTTTTACGTGGATGCAGGGTGCCGATAAAGAAAAAATACTCATTCCCCTGCGAAAATTTCTGTTTGGTTACTTCTTTCTCAGTCAACTGCAACGGTTTGAAAATACTGCCGGCTCCGTTATATACTACATCAATCTTTTTAGGATTAATATGATACGTATTGGCAATATCCGATTTTGAATATTCCGAAACAGTAGCAATTCTCGATGCTTTCCGGGCAAACCGGGGAAACAGGTTCGAATAATACTTCCTCACCAGGAACGGAATATCCTCAGGGAAATGCTCAAAATTGAGATCATGAATCACTCCGACTGATTTAATGTTTGTGGTTAATGACAAAAATCCGTCAGGGGAAAGAAATACATCTGGTTTGCTTCGCATAAAATGCAAAGGCAAAGATGCTTCGAACCATGCCAGAAACAGGAAAGGATGCCTGGCCGGAGGCTGCAGTACAACCGGTTTTATGTTCTGATTGTAAATAAACTGCTCGTCCGGTTTCCTGTCGAAGTAAAACACGAACTCATGTTCAGGATGTTTTGTAGTAATAATGCGAAGGGTTTCATCAGCGAAACGTCCGATGCCATCGAGCCGTCCGGGAATGAGTAATCGTGTATTTACAGCTATTTTCAATCGGGTAATTTTAAAGTCCTGCTCAGCAATTATAAGTAATTACGCAAACCTATGAAATTAATTGTAACTCTCAGAGATTTTCCTGTCTTCTTTTTTTTTGATTTTTATACTCAGGACGATTCAACTATATTGTGATAATTTAAATAGTCGTACTTTTGGCCACAAATAGAGTTTGTGGATGAAAACACTTGTTAAATTTGTACTACAGAAGATTCTTGGATTTAAAAATTATCTCTTTATATTTTCTCTTTACATTGTTGCAACGCTTAAACGTGATCGAAAGGAAGGCGATTTCCTGTACTTCGTTGGCCTGTTGCCCGATAACTCAACAGTTTTGGATATTGGAGCAAATATTGGCGCTATGTCGGTGCACCTGGCACGTAAACTTCCCGGTTCCGAAATTTTTTCATTCGAACCGGTTCCTGAAAATTTGTTTACACTCCGAAGGCTGATTCGTTTTTTTAAACTTACCAATGTTAAAATCTTCGATTTCGCTCTAGGTAATTATAATGGGACTGCCGAAATCATTCTGCCTGAGCATAATCACGTTAAGTTTCATGGACTGAGCCATATTAAAGGTGTTGAAGGTTCCGAAGGTGACCAGGGATTAAAATATGTAGTCCCGATCAAAAAACTCGACAGTATTGCTGAATTGCAGTCGTTGCTTAAGCCGCTCAACGGAATAAAAATCGATGTCGAAAACTATGAATATAATGTTTTAGAAGGTGCCAGGGAATTGATTATCAGATACAAACCGGTTATTTATGCCGAATTGTGGGAAAACCATAACCGTACCAAATGTTTGCAACTGATGTCTGAAATTGGATACCAAACTTTTATTCTGCAAAAAGGTAATTTGGTTATATTTGACAGCGATAAGCATCATACGCAGAATTTCTTTTTCAAGCCTATCGCCTGAAGCACGGCCTTAAAGTATGAAACGTAAATTTATAACCAATCTTGGCTTTCTGCTCTTTCTGAATTTATTGGTGAAGCCATTCTGGATTTTTGGCATCGACCGTACAGTTCAGAATATGGTTGATCCGGGTGAATATGGTTTTTATTTTACAGTTCTCAATTTTACATTCCTTTTCAATATTCTTCTTGATTTCGGAATTACAAGTTTTAACAATCGTAACATTGCCCAAAACAATCACCTTCTTAACAAACATTTCTCCGGAATCACCCTGCTGCGGTTTTTGCTGGCGGCTGTTTACTTTGTAGTAATATTTATTGTTGCCGCAATCATTGGTTACGACCCACGGCATATGTATTTCCTTGCCTTTTTAGGGTTCAACCAATTTTTAGTTTCATTTATTCTGTATCTGCGTTCCAACATTTCGGGTTTGCTTTTATTCCGGATTGATAGCGCTATTTCTGTTCTCGACAGGCTGTTAATGATTCTTTTTTGCAGCATATTGCTTTGGGGAAATTTTATAACTGAGCCATTCAGGATTATCTGGTTTGTATATGCACAAACACTTGCTTACCTTGTTACTGCTTTTATTGCGTTGCTTATTGTTATTAAGAAAGCTGAATTTAAACGATTGCACTGGAATACCTCTTTTTTCCTGATGATAATCAAGCAAAGTTTTCCTTTTGCATTATTGGTGTTGCTGATGTCGTTTTATAACCGTATCGATTCAGTTATGCTTGAGCGTATGCTTCCGAAAGGAGTGGGTACTACCCAGGTTGATATTTATGCCAAAGCTTATCGATTACTCGATGCAGTGAATATGATAGCTTACCTTTTCGCAGTTTTGCTCATACCCATTTTTGCAAGGTTATTAAAAGAAAAAAAACCTGTGGAAGGAATGGTAAAATTGTCGTTTACCATAATTTTTACCATTTCCATGATTATTGCAACCGGCTCTTCGTTTTTCAGCAAGCAGATTATGGCCTTACTATACATAGGTCAGATCCACGAAGCCCAGCAAGTATTTGTTTTTCTGATAATCGGATTTATCCCTATTTCAGCAACCTATATATTTGGCACTCTACTCACTTCAAACGGGAGTTTAAAAGCACTTAATATCATGGCTTTAACAGGCATGGTGTTAAATATTGGTTTAAATTATTTATTGATACCACACTATCAAGCTGTTGGATCGGCTTATGCAAGTCTGGCTACCCAGTTCGTTACTGCAATTATTCAAATTGCAATCGCACAGCGTATTTTCAGGTTTGAGATAAACTGGAAATATATTAGTACCCTGGTCTTTTTTGCCTTGGGAGTGATTGTTTTAAATATGGTTTCAGCATACATCCGCATTGACTGGCGTATTGCTCTTGTGCTTGCCGGTTCAGCTTCGGTAATATGGGCATTTGCACTCAAACTATTGAGTATTGGCGGATTCCTCCGGTTGCTCCGGAACGAATAAAGGTGTGCTCTTTTCAAAGTAGGTCATTCAGAATAGGATTGGTTAAGCGAATTAGCCTGTTTTTATAAGTAACTTATTGTACAGGTTGCTTTTTATCTATATTTCTATACCTTTGCAAGTCAAAATCCGGAGGATTATCTTATGTTGAATAACTCCACGAACAGTTATACTGATTCATTTAAAGTTGCATTTTTTCTTTACAAATGGCGTAAAACGCTTATTATCCTTGGCGTTGCCGCGGCTGTGCTGTCGGCAGTATTTTCCTCGTCACTTTTTATCACGCCGCTTTACAAGTCAACGGTAGTGATGTATCCTACATCAAGCAATTCAATTTCAAAGTCGTTGCTTAACGAAAATGCAATTGCAAAACAGGATATACTCGAATTTGGTGAAGATCAGCAGACAGAACAAATGCTGCAAATACTGAGCTCGAACAGGATCAGGGATAAAGTTATCAGTAAGTTTAAATTAGGTGCTCATTATGGCATTAAGCCAGGATCGAAATATGAGCAAACGCGGCTCTACAATCGTTTCGATTCGCAGGTATCGTATAAGCGTACCGAATATATGGCGGTTAAAATATCCGTTTTGGATAAAGACCCCCAGATGGCTGCCGATATTGCGAATGAAATTGCCGCATTGCTCGACTCGGTGAAAAACGACATGCAAAAAGAAAGGGCTATACAGGGTTTTCATATCGTAGAAGCTGAATACCTTTCGATGCAGCAGCATGTTAAAGAAATGGAAGATTCGTTGACCCAGCTCCGAAAATTAGGTGTTCACGATTATGAATCGCAGGCTGAGATGATGAATCAGCAGCTGGCTATGGAAATAGCCAAAGGCAATACACGTGGTATCAATGCTCTCGAACAGAAACTTGAAACGCTGGCAACCTATGGTGGTCCTTATGTTTCGATACGCGATGCACTTGAGCACGAAAAGAAACAGCTGAGCTATATTAAAGCAAGGTATGATGAAGCTAAAATAGATGCTTATCAGGATATTCCTCAAAAGTTTATTGTTGAGAATGCTTATAAATCCGAAAGAAAAGCATATCCGATTATGTGGATAATTGTTATTCTCTCAGTCATAGGTACGTTGCTGGCAGGAATGCTGTTAATATTCGTAGTGGAAAGAAGCCCGGGGTTTTTACAAAAGTTAAAACAAACGTACAACTGAATAATAAGCCCTCCACCACCCAGGAAGATTACGTTACCCTTTAAACGCAAAATCATTACAAAACATACAAATCACCATACCCTGATGGATAATTTTTTTAACAATACCAACCTGCTGCGAATCGTTGTTAAGTGGAAATGGCATCTTATTATTCTTGCTGTTGTTTCAGCATTGGTGTCATTGCTTGTTTCCAGCCCGCTGTTTATGAAACCCCGGTTTAAGTCGGTAGCTTACATTTACCCATCTAATGTAATGCCATACTCGGATGAAAGCGAAACCGAACAAATGCTCCAATGGATCAACTCGAGGGATGTACGCGATAGTGTGATGAAAAAATTCGATCTGGCAACTCATTATGGCATAAAACCGACGGAGAAATACCACGCTTCGACGCTTGAGTATATGTACAATAAAAATGTAAGCATCTCCAAAACCCAATATGAGAGTGTTGAAGTAAGCGTTACGGATATTGATCCTGTGATGGCCAGGGATATAGCCCAGGCAATACTTTACTTTACGGATAAAAAAATCGGTGCAACACACCAGGTTAAATATACCGAAGTTGTTGTAGCAATGGAAAAAATGCTGAATATCAAACGTGCTGAAATTGATTCGCTTAAGAGTTTATACCGTGAAATTGCATCAACCTATGGCGTTTACGATGTGTTAGGTCAGAGCCAGGAAATTACCCGTGGTGAGTTGCGCACTGTAGCCGGTGGTGGCGGAAGTATCAATACCAGGGAAGTTGAGAAACTTAAACAAGGTATGATGGAGAAAAGCGGTGATTTGTTATACCTCTCAAACCGGATTGAGGATATGGCAAATGAATACAGCGAAATCATGCTTAAATATGACGTAGCCAGGTTCGATATCGATAAAAACTTCACATTTGTTAATATTGTTACGCCGCCCCAGGTAGCCGATAAAAAATCATATCCCAAAAGATTGTTTGTGATGTTTTACTTTGTTGCAGGCACACTGCTTTTTAGTTTGCTTGCTATCGCTTTTCTCGAAAGGCAAAGAAATCCTGCATCCGACATAAGCAACAGTTAATCGGTATCCCCTTGACTGAAAAACTCAAAATAGCAATTGTTTACCTTATTACAGCAATATTTGTATTGCTGAATACGTACCTGGTATATAAAGAGATATACTTCGGGATTCTTATTCCCATAGCATGTATCATGTTGATTTTGTATATTTTCAGTCTCGAAAAAATACTTTTGCTTGCCGTTTTTGCCACTCCTTTGGCCATTGATATCGGTGATTATGATCTGGGTGTAAGTATCTCGGTTCCAAGCGAACCATTGCTTATAGGTGTACTTTTCTTTTTTATTCTTAAAATATTGCTCGAGGGTGGAATCGAACGACGTATCGTCAGGCATCCGGTTACAATAGCAGTAATTTTTAATCTCGGATGGCTTTTGATTACTTCTATCACATCTGATATTCCTGTTGTTTCATTCAAATTTCTTCTCTCCCGGTTGTGGTTTATTATCCCTATTTATTTCGGCGGGTTAATGATGTTCAGAGTCAAAACCAATATCAGGCTTTTTATCTGGGCTTATGTTTCGGCATTGATTGTTGTGATTATCTATACAACTTATGTTCATATGGGGTATAGTTTCAGCGAAAAAGCCGGGCACTGGGTAATGGATCCGTTTTATAACGACCATACCGCCTACGGTGTTATTCTGGCCCTTTTTCTGCCTGTAATGATTGGCCTTTCAGCTGATAAATCGGTTTCGCGAAACCAGCGGATATTTGCTATCGTTTCGGTAATTATTTTACTGATTGCTTTGTATTTGTCATATAGCCGTGCTGCATGGGTAAGTGTCGGGTTTGCGGTTGGCGTTCTGGTGCTTGTTAAATTGCGGATCAAATTCCGATGGATTTTAATGACTGTTGCCGGGGTATTAGCGATATTTTTCACGTTCAAGTTCGAAATACTTGATAAACTCGAGAAGAACAAGCAGGATGCTTCAGCCAATTTCATTGAGCATATTCAGTCTATTTCCAATATTTCATCTGATGCTTCCAACCTCGAACGAATTAATCGCTGGCAGGCTGCTTTAAGAATGTTTAACGAAAGACCCCTGGTTGGCTGGGGGCCTGGAACTTACCAGTTTGAGTACGCTCCTTTTCAACGATCGAAGGAAAAAACTATCATTAGTACCAATTTAGGCGACCTCGGAAATGCGCACAGCGAATATATTGGTCCGCTGGCCGAATCGGGCTTACCCGGTCTGCTAAGTGTATTGTTTATTATGATTACCGTCATTTATACAGGACTGAATGTGTATAAGAAGGCAGCATCTCCCCAGTCGCGACTTTTAGCCTTGTCGGCAACACTGGGTTTGATAACCTATTTTGTGCATGGGATAATGAATAACTTTCTTAATACTGACAAAGCCAGCGTACCTTTCTGGGGATTGGTTGCAATTATTGTTGCACTCGATCTCTATTATAATTCCGCTGAGGAAGAAACCAAATCCTGATTTTTACCGAAAAAAAATACCCCCTGTTTTCACAGAGGGTTAATTTGTATTTTCCTTAGGTCAGGTATAAGTTTTTTATTTAAGCTTATAATATAAAGCCGGTAACTTGCGAAGCATTACCAGTTCTTTCCACTTTGTACGGGCCTCTACTGCGGGGCTTCCGAAATAAGTAACACCACCGGGAAGTGATTTGTCAACAGCAGAAGTAGCCAGTATTACGGCCCCTTTTCCAATAACCAGGTCCTTATTGATAGCCACTTTTGCCCAAATTATTACATCATCTTCTATCCGGGTAACGCCTGCAATAGCAGTATGCGATCCAATAAGGCAGTTTGAGCCAATCCAGGTATCGTGACCTACCTGCACATGATTATCAAATTTGGTTCCTTCTCCGATCGTTGTATCGCCCGAGACGCCTTTATCAATCGAACACAAGGCTCCTATTTCGACATTGTTGTGAATTACAACCCGGCCACACGACTCAAGTTTCCGGTATCCTGCCGGTTTACGCTGAAAATAATACGCATCGGCCCCAAGCACACTGTTGGCATGAATCACCACATTATCACCGATAACAGTATAATCGTTGATGCTTACATTGGAATGGATTATGCAGTTTTTACCGATCTGAACGTGATTGCCTACAAAAGCACCTGGCTGAATTACAGTACCTTCGCCTATAAAAGCTGATGGACTTACAGAAGCGGTTGAAGCAACAAAAGGCATGAATTTTCTCACCAGCGCTGTATATGCCGCAAAAGGATCATCATGAAACAGCAGTGCTTTACCATCAGGACAATCAACTTCCTGGTTTATAATTACAACACTGGCTTTTGACGAAAGCGCTTTTGAATAATACTTTGGGTGATCAACAAAAGTGAGATCGCCATGCGACACCATATGTATTTCGTTGATGCCCGAAACCGGGAAAGTGGATTCGCCACAATAGGAAGCTCCGATCTGAAGGGCTAATTCCTCAAGTGATATGGGTGAAGGAAATTTCATGAATAATGAATATAAAGCATTATAACCGTAATCCTGAAACTGGAATACAAGCTTCTTATTTTACTCTTTCGAAATAGCTGTTATCGCGTGTATCAATACGGATTTTGGTACCTTCCTCTATAAACAAAGGAACCTGAACTATAGCTCCGGTTTCGAGCGTTGCTTTTTTCAATGTATTGGAGGCAGTATCACCACGGAAACCGGGCTCTGTATAAGTAACCACCAGTTCAACAAATGCAGGTAGTTCGCAGGTTAAAGGTGTTTCGGTATCAGCATGAATCATCATCTCTACCAACTGTCCTTCTTTCATAAACTGATAACCATCAATCATTTCCTCTGAAATCGAAATTTGCTCGAAATTCTCAGTATTCATGAAATTGTAACCATTTTCGTCTTTGTAAAGAAACTGGTATGGACGGCGTTCAACCCGGGCAACATCAATAGGAGCGCCGGCAGTGAATGTATTAGGGATAACCTTTCCTGTTTTCAGGTTTTTGAGTTTTGTACGGACAAAAGCAGGGCCTTTGCCTGGTTTTACATGCTGAAACTCAACAATTTTGAAGAGATCACCATTAAATTCAATGCAAAGTCCATTGCGAAATTCAGAGGTAGTGGCCATAATTGTAATTGGTGTGTGTATAAGACTTTTTTAAAATGGGTGCAAAAGTACACATTTTCCTGATACCGTTATAATTCGGGAATATGCATATTTTGAAAACTGAAACTGCCGGTCAGTATATTGAAAAATTATTGAATGAAAATATGTTGTAATTTTAAATAATACTGATTCAATCCTGAGCAATTGTTTGGTAACATTGCAGCCACTCTATGATGTATTTCGGTATTGATAAAATCTAATATCCGGATGTTTTACTAACTATACACTTTGCTTTTTTCCTGAAACCTGTTTCTCTTTGCCATTATTCTTGTAATCGTCAATCACAATAGACTGCGTACAAAAATCATGTTCTTCGCTTTGGGAGTTGGAACAAACTATTAAAATGCGGTCGCGGCTTTGTTCGGCGACAAGATTTCTGTACCATTCAATTGCTTTTCGGTCGAGATTGGCAGCAGGTTCATCGAGCAAAACCACATCCGATTCCGAAAGCAGAGCAATAGCAAGCCGGACCCGTTGTTTCATGCCTGATGAGAAATACTTAATCGGCTTGTTTCGGTTACGGGCTAATCCTGTAATGTCAATTACTGCATTCACGTCCATGCCGTTGCGGAATTTTCGGAAACGGTGATGAAAAGTCAGCATTTCCTCCAGCGTAAACTCTTCAATCAGTTCGAGGTAAGGACCACTGTAGGTTACATGCCTGAAAAAATCCTCGATGGCAATAATCTGCTTGTCGTTGCTATACTTTATTGTTCCTTCCGAAGGATGAAGGTGACCCGAAATAATCTGAAGCAAAGTTGATTTCCCTGAACCGTTCGATCCTAGAATAGCATATGCATTCCCTGATGCAAACTCAAAGTTCACATCGCGGAAAATCCATTCATAATTGAATTTTCTGCTAATTTTATTCAGGGAAATAAGCATGGGAAAAGTGGTTCAGCGATTTTATTAATATGATGCCTGATAGGTGCAAATACCTGACTGATAATGATCTGGTATGTTTAGAAATACTATCAGATGTGTGGTAAACGAAAACCGAAACTTAGTGTTGAATATTTCAGTTGGTTTTAAATCAGAGTGTTAGCTGGCAATGTTTGCAACGGAGCCTTATTCTCTGCTTTTCGAATATCCTTTCATGATACCCCGGGTTGAGCGACTGATAAACGATAGAATTTCGTCGCGTTCAACAGTTGGATGCATGGTGGTTTCAACAATTTCGACTGCTCGGCTTACATTATAGCCACTCAGGAAAATGATGCGGTAAATATCCTGGATTTCATTGATTTTTTCATTTGAGAAACCACGTCGGCGTAAACCTACCGAATTAATTCCTACGTATGAAACCGGTTCGCGGGCAGCTTTGGTAAACGGCGGTACATCTTTACGAATAAGCGAACCTCCCGAAATCATAGTATGCTGACCAATAGTAACAAACTGATGTACAGCCGACAAACCGCCGATTATAGCATAATCTTCAACGGTAATATGTCCGGCTAAAGCTACTGAATTCGCGAGTATGCAATTATTTCCGACAATACAATCGTGTGCAATGTGTGCATAAGCCATAATAAGGCAGTTGTTTCCAACTACGGTTTCCATATTGGCTTTGGTGCCTCGGTTTACGGTAACAAATTCCCTTATGGTTGTATTGTCTCCAATTCTTACAATTGAATCCTCACCGGCATATTTCAAATCCTGTGGTACAGCAGCTATTACAGCACCAGGAAAAATGCGGCAGTTTTTGCCGATGCGCGCACCTTCCATAATGGTAACACTAGACCCAATCCAGGTACCTTCACCTATTTCAACATTTTTTTCGATGTTCACAAACGGTTCGATTACCACATTTTTGGCAACGTTAGCCTGGGGATGAACATATGCTAATGGCTGATTCATAACAGTTTAAGTTTCTATAGGTAAAATTATTTCTTCCTTACAATCTGAGCCATAAGTTCAGCTTCAGTTACAATTTTATTGCCTACCCATGCTGTTCCGCGCATATGGCATATTCCGCGGCGGATTGGTGTGATCATTTCAAGAACGAAAACAAGGGTGTCGCCGGGAACTACTCTCTGCCTGAATTTTACGGATTCCATTTTAAGGAAATAGGTGATGTAGTTTTCAGGATCGGGAAGTGAATGCAGCACGAAAATTCCTCCTGTCTGAGCCATTGCTTCAACCTGAAGTACACCTGGCATTACGGGTTCATCAGGGAAATGGCCTACAAAAAAAGCTTCGTTCATCGTAACATTCTTTACGCCAATGACATGTTTGTCATTTATTTCCATAATCTTATCGACCAGGAGAAATGGCGGGCGATGCGGGAGAATCCGTTTGATTTCGTTAATATCGTAGACCGGTTTACTCGTAAGATCAATATTTGGCCCTTTCGGACTGTTTTTAATGTGCTCGCGGATTAGTTTGGCAAAATTGGTATTAACCAGGTGCCCGGGGCGGGTTGCAATGATATGTCCTTTAAGAGGCATTCCTACTAGTGCCAGGTCGCCGATTACATCAAGAAGTTTGTGTCTCGCAGGTTCGTTGTGAAAACGAAGTTCCAGGTTATTCAGAATACCTTCTTTCAGTACCGTGATTTTTGGCTTGTTGAAGTGTTTGGCAAGGCTGTCGAGTTCAGCTTCGCTAAGCAGACGTTCAACAAAAACTATGGCATTGCTTACATCGCCACCTTTTATAAGATTGTTATTAATCAGGTATTCAAGATCATGCAGGAAAACAAAAGTGCGGCAATCGGCAATCTCGTTTCTGAAATCTTCGATGTCAGCGATTGATGCATATTGAGTTCCGAGTATGCGTGTCTCAAAATCAATCATTACCGAAAGCCGGAAGTTATCGTCGGGAACGAGAACCATTTCACTCTTCCGTTTTGCATCCGTAAGCGTGAGAGTACTTCTGAATTCGAAATATTCGCGTGTGGCATCCAGTTCAACGATGCCTGCTGTATCCAGTGCGGCCACAAAAAAGCGTGCGCTGCCGTCCATAATCGGCATTTCCTCGTTATCAACTTCAACCAGTATATTGTCAATACCTAATCCTGCAACCGAAGCCATAACGTGCTCAATAGTTACAAGCCGTACGCCCTGAAATTCGAGAGTTGTTCCACGCGATGTGTCAACAACATAATCAGCAATGGCATCAATAACCGGTTTGTTTTCGATATCGATCCTGCAAAATTTTATGCCGTGGTCGGCCGGTGCTGGTTTAAAAGTTAAGGTAACCTGTTTTCCTGTATGTAAACCGGAGCCTTTTATTGTAACGGGCTCCTTGATAGTACGTTGTTTGTCAAACATATTTGTGTATAAGTAAACTTGTAAGATTTAGATGTTTTTTTCAGCGCCTGCGTTTTCGGCTTGCAACTGTTTGATGGTTTTTTCAAGATCGCCGATCCTGTAATACAATTTGTCGAGATTGTTGAAAATGGCGATAATTCTCCGAAACCTGCTGATTTCAATTGCCGGCGCTCCAAGCAAAATGCTTCCTGGTTTAGTAACACCGCTTGCTAAGCCTGCCTGTGCCCCGATTTTTACATCATCGGCAATAACTATATGTCCGGCTAAACCAACCTGGCCTCCCAACATGCAGTTTTTTCCTACTTTGGTTGATCCTGCAATTCCGGTCTGAGCGGCAATTACTGTGTTTTCGCCTATTTCCACATTGTGCCCTACCTGTATCAGGTTATCGAGTTTAACACCTCTGCGGATTATGGTGGATCCAAGCGTGGCGCGGTCAATAGTAGTATTAGCTCCAATTTCAACGTTATCTTCGATAATAACATTCCCGATCTGGGCTACTTTTTTATAGTTGTTGTCACTTTGAGGTGCAAAACCGAATCCATCGGCACCAATAACCGATCCTCCATGGATAGTACATTCGTTGCCGATCGTACAATCGTAGTAAATAATAACGCCCGGATTAATAGTAGTTCCTGATCCAATGCGCACATTTTCGCCTACAAATGAATGTGGGAAGATCTTTACATCGTCGCCGATAACAACATTATCGCTGATAACAACAAAATCGCCAATATATGCGTTGCTGCCGATTTTTGCTGATTTTGCAATGGATGATAAGGATGACGTTCCTGTTTTACCTTTACGCATCTTGTCGTAGATCTCCAGCAGGTTGGCAAAAGCGGTGTACGGATCGTTAACCCGAATGAGCGTACACGAGAGCGGCTGCTCTGCTTCAAATTCACTCTGCACCAATACTATTGACGATCGTGTGTTGTATATGTACGGGTAGTATTTCGGATTTGCCAGAAAACTTAATGCCTCGGGTTCGCCATCTTCGATCCTTGCTAATCGGTTAACTTTTACATCAGGGTTTCCGTCGATAGTGCCGCCTACCAGGCCAGCGATTTCTTTTGCAGTAAATTCCATCAGGATCAAATAATGTTTATTCCGGTTGATTTAAAAAAGTTTGCAAATATAGATATATTTATTTAGAAAGGGATTCACATGTTTATAACATCCATTTGATCAGGAGTGTCAGAGGTCTGCCCACTTAGGGAAGTAAGTGAAGAACTTTGAAACAGTTTTATTATAAACGGCTATATTGAGTTGTTCCGAAAGGCCCGAAATATCCCAGCGCTCACCTTTTTTATCAACAATGGTAATCCGGTCGCTGCCCGGATTGTAAGCACTGTTTGATATTTCGCCCTGCCCGATAAAATACTTGTATTCTTCGCCATTCAATTTGAGCTTTTCTATAATTCGGTTCTTTATCTGCGTAGTTTTTTCTGCTGTGAACGGCTCAGTATTTATTACCACCCTGAAAAGTTTCCTGTTCATTAACGATTTGCATAATAAACTGAGAATTGGATCGCTGTCGTCCGACCATTCCTTTACCGCATGATGAATATCATAATCATCAAGTGCCGCAAATTTTTTTAAAATGTCGGCTGAAGCATTAAACTGTTCCTTACTTACTTGCCGCGAAAGAAAAAACTTTAATGCTGATGAGCATGGCAATTCCCTTCCATTTTTTACGAGTTCCCTGGCACGGTTCAATATACTTATTAGCATATATTCGACTGCAAGAACCGTTTTATGGTAATAAACCTGCCAGTACATCAATCGTCGTGCTACTATAAATTTCTCAATCGAATAGATTCCTTTTAACTCAACAGCCAGTTCGTCATCGTCAACGGTGAGCATTTTCAGAATCCGGTCGGTACTTATAACTCCTTCGTTTACACCGGTGTAAAAGCTGTCGCGCATTAAATAGTCGAGGCGATCCATATCCAGCTGCCCCGAAACAAGCTGGTGTAGAAATTTTCGCGGATATTTGTTTTCGAATATTTCAATGGCAACATCCAGTTTATGGTTGAATTCAATGTTCATCTGCTTCATGAACATTGAAGTGATTTCTTCGTGCGATATTCCGGTAACAATATGATGTTCGAGCGCATGAGAAAAGGGTCCGTGACCAATATCATGAAGCAGGATAGCAAGTGTAGCTCCCTGCGCTTCTTCATTTGATATGTGAAATCCTTTCGATCGCAAGGTTTCAATAGCCTGGCTCATCAGGTGCATGGCTCCGAGTGCATGATGAAAGCGTGTGTGCAATGCTCCGGGATAAACCATGGATGCATGCCCTAATTGCTCAATCCTGCGGAGACGCTGAAAAAACGGATGCTCAATTACATCAAATACCAGCTTGTCGGCTATGGTTATAAATCCATAAAGCGGGTCGTTTATTATTTTTCGTTTAAAGTCAGTAGCAGTAGTCACGCTATTTTGTTAAATTTGTATAAAAGACAGGGCAAATCAGAAGTCAGGCACAATAAAAGCAGTGATTGCAGCATTAGTACTCCTGATCGGAAGGTTTGCCTCAACAGCTTGATGCTGTATGCGCAAAGATAACAAATGCCCTTACTGATTGTTATATAAATACATAATTAAATGAACATGGAAAACGGAATAATATTGTGGGCCGACGATGAAATTGATCTCCTGAAACCTCATATCATGTTTCTGAAGGACAAAGGGTATGAAGTATTAACCACCAATAATGGCGACGAGGCAGTTGATCTTTTAAAAAGTCAAACGGTTGATATAGTTTTCCTCGACGAAAATATGCCTGGATTATCGGGTATTGAAACGCTTTCGATTATTAAAGCCAGCTATCCGAACCTGCCGGTAGTTATGATCACCAAAAGTGAGGAAGAGCATATTATGGAGGATGCTATTGGCGCGAGCATTTCCGATTACTTAATTAAACCGGTTAATCCCAAACAGATACTGCTCAGCGTTAAGAAGAATCTTGATAATAAGCGCCTTGTAAGCGAAAAAACTACTCATGCCTACCAGCAGCAGTTCCGTAATATCGGAATGGAAATAAGTAACAGGCTCGATTTTAATGAATGGACCGAAATTTACAAAAAGCTTATTTATTGGGAATTGGAACTTGAAAAAGCTCAGGATCAGGGGATTGTTGATATAATGCGTTCGCAGAAAGTAGAAGCCAACCAGGTTTTTTGTAAATATGTTGAACGTAATTATCTCGATTGGCTTAATGGCCGCACAGCAGAAAAGCCAGTGCAATCGCATACGCTTATACGTGAGAAAGTGCTTCCGCTGATTAAGGAAAACAGTTCGATGTTCATGATATTGATCGATAACCTGCGTTACGATCAATGGAAAATGCTTCAACCCATTTTTGAAGAATATTACAGGGTTGAGCGCGATGACTTGTATTACAGCATTCTGCCATCTACAACCCAGTATGCCCGTAATGCTTTGTTCTCCGGACTTTTACCCAGCGAAATAGCCAAGAAATATCCCAAATACTGGGTTAACGAAGATGAGGAAGGCAGTAAAAATCAGTTCGAAGGTGAATTGTTGGGCGAAAACCTGAAACGATTCGGTTACGATGTTAAATATTCATACACTAAAATCCTGAATCTGAATGCCGGTCGCAAACTTGTAGACACATTGCCGAACCTTATGGCAAACAGGTTTAACGTAATTGTTTACAATTTCGTGGATATGCTCTCACATGCCCGAACCGAAATGGAAGTTATTCGCGAACTGGCCGACGACGAGCCCGCATACCGTTCGCTGACGGTGAGCTGGTTTGAGCATTCGCCGCTTCTCGACATTATTAAGTTCCTGGCAGCTAAAAAAATCCCGCTTATCATTACAACCGACCACGGATCAGTTAGAGTAGGTAACCCGGTTAAGGTGATCGGCGATCGTACAACCAATACTAACCTCAGGTATAAAAATGGTAAAAGCCTGAACTTTAATAAAAATGAAGTGTTTGAAGTAAAAAATCCTGCCGAAGCATTTTTGCCGCGCACCAATGTAAGCTCGGCTTATGTTTTCTGCCGTGGCGACGATTTCTTCGCGTATCCTAACAATTACAACCATTACGTTCAGTATTACCGCGATACTATTCAGCACGGAGGCATTTCGATGGAAGAGCTGATGATTCCTTTCATTTATATGAAACCGAAATAAGAGGAAAAATGGTTTCGAAACAGAAGAATTGATGCGTTCGACTGTTTCAGTGTCATAATCTCAATTTTAAAAGATAATTGGGCTTACGAAATCCAGCACTTTGATACCAAAATCCGAACCAATAAAATTCTTAACATTAAACAAAATAATCAGTACGCATGGCTGAAATTTATACGTGTCAAACTCCTGTCGAACTTCCTGCAATAGCATCCCGGCTCATAGAATATCACAGGGATAAAAGGATTTTTGCATTTCATGGCGAAATGGGTGCAGGGAAAACCACATTCATCAAAACGATCTGCGATTACTTAAATGTTACCGATACGGTTACCAGCCCAACCTTTGCTATTGTAAATGAGTATCTTACGCGAGGATCAGGAAGTGTATTCCATTTCGATTTGTACCGCATCAAATCATGGACCGAGATGCTTGAAATCGGTTACGAGGACTATTTTTACAGCGGGAATTACTGCCTGCTCGAATGGCCCGAAAAAATCGTAAATTTGTTACCTGAAGAAACCGTACATGTAAACATTGTGGTTTCGCAGGATGGCAGTACACGCACCATTACATTCTGATTGTTGAAATGATTCGGATATGACACAAAATAATTACTCGGGAATATTCCATTCAGGGCAGCTGATGCCTCAGGAAGAGCGGCTCGAAGTGCAACGCGGACAGAAATCGCTTGTTATAGGCGTTCCCAAAGAATGCGCATTTTCCGAAAACCGTATCCCTCTCGATCCGGATGCTGTTGGCTTGCTTGTGCATCACGGACACCAGGTGCTTATTGAAGCGGATGCCGGAAAAGCCGCCCATTTTGCTGATACCGAATATGCTGAGATGGGTGCGGAAATAAGTTTCGATACCCGGAAAATTTTCAGTTCTGACATAGTACTTAAAATAGCTCCTCCTACATTTGAAGAAATTGAAATGATAGGAAGTAAACAAACCATCATATCATCCATTCATACCTCAGCAATAAACGAAGAATATTTCAGGCGTTTACTCGCAAAACGTATTACCGCCCTGGCATTTGAATATGTGCAGGATAAAGCCGGAACGTTTCCGGTGATAAGGGCAATGAGCGAAATAGCAGGAAATACGTCTATGTTGGTCGCCGCCGAATATATGAGCAATCCCGAATATGGACGGGGAAAAATGCTCGGTGGTTTTTCGGGTATATCACCAACGGAAGTTGTGATTCTGGGTGCAGGCACAGTTGGCGAATATGCAACCCGCGCTGCATTGGGAATGGGTGCTTTTGTAAAAATATTTGATAACTCGGTTTATAAACTACGCCGGTTACAGAACAATCTCAATACCAGGGTTTATACTTCAATGATTCAGCCCCGGGTTTTAATGAATGCTTTGCGATCAGCTGATGTTGTAATCGGCGCTATTCACAGCGCTTATGGCCGCACTCCTGTTGTTGTAACTGAAGAAATGGTGCAGCATATGAAATCCGGTGCTGTAATAATCGATGTAAGTATCGACCAGGGTGGGTGTTTCGAAACATCTGAAGTAACCGACCATAGGAATCCTGTTTTTAAGAAATATGGCGTTACCCATTATTGTGTCCCAAATATTGCTTCAAAAGTTCCTCATACAGCATCCTACGCATTAAGTAATTTTCTGTCGCCGATACTTTTGCGCTTTGGCGAAGAGGGTGGGGTAGAAAAAGTGCTGCATTCTGATTATGGAGTGCGGCAAGGTGTATACTTGTATAATGGTATTTCGACCAATAAATTCCTCAGCGATTCGTTCCATCTCCCATTTCAGGATATCAACCTGCTTATGGCGGCATTCAGGTAATTTTATTTTAAGATTTTCCAATTCCTTCCAACTTTTGTTGAATCTGCCTGTCTTTCGGGCATAAACTTGTTTTGATAACTTATCCCGATTCAAGAATAGCAAGAAATCATTTCGGATAATTTCAACCTTAACCAATCCATAACATTAAACCATACATTTTGAGTAACATTTTCTCGTTTGATCCGTTATGTACAATACCAACAATTCATTGGCTTACAACATAAAAAATATGCGATTCTTTATATTTATCATCACTTCGTTTTTAATTATCCTGAGTTCCGGTCCGGCATATTCGATACCGGATGGGGATGACAACTCCTTGAAATATGCATTGAGCGGATATGTCCGCGATGAGTCGAATGGCGAGATGCTGGTTGGTGTAACGGTGTTCTGCAATGAGAATAAAACAGGCGTAGTTACAAATGTTTATGGTTTTTATTCGCTTAGCCTTGCTCCCGGCAAATACACAATCCGTTATTCTTATGTTGGATACGAAACCCAGGAGAAAGTTATTAACCTCACTAAAAATCTGGCCGCAGATATTAACCTGAAGCCCGTTGAACTTGAACTCGGCGAGGTGTTGATAACCGGAAAACGTACTGACGAAAATGTACGTGCCCCCGAAATGAGTATGGCTAAGCTGGATATTAAAACCATACGTAAAGTGCCGGCCTTGCTAGGTGAAATCGACATTGTTAAGGTAATTCAACTTATGCCCGGAGTGCAGGCAACCAGCGAAGGATCAACTGGTTTCAGCGTTCGTGGCGGGAGTTCGGACCAAAACCTTATTATCCTGGATGAGGCTACTATTCATAATGCTTCGCACCTGATGGGATTCTTTTCTGTTTTCAACAATGATGCAATAAAAGAAGTCACTCTTTACAAAGGTGATATTCCGGCTGCATACGGAGGCCGGCTTTCTTCGCTCCTCGATGTGCGAATGAAAGATGGAAACTCGAAAAAGTTCGGACTTTCAGGAAGCGTTGGTACCGTTTCGAGCAAACTAACTCTTGAAGGCCCTATTGTAAAAGATCGTACAACCTACCTGGTTTCAGGAAGGAGAACCTATGCTGATTTATTCCTGCCTTTTGCGAAAGATGAGGCTGTCCGCGATAATAAATTGTTTTTCTACGATTTTAACCTGAAGCTTTCGCATATGATAAACGAAAACAACAGGCTTTATCTTTCGGGATATTCTGGTCGCGATACATTTAAAAATCAGTTTGCTTCCATGGGTTTTGGAAACCAGATAGCCTCGTTCCGCTGGAATCATCTTTTTACCAAAAAACTCTTTTTCAACTTCAGCCTGATCTATTCCCGGTACAATTACGAACTCGGGACTCCTGAAGGCGAAGCAACCTCTTTTAACTGGACGTCAATGATGCGCGACTATTCGACACGCTTCGATTTTACTCATTATTTAACTGACAAACACACCCTTAAATACGGAGCAACTGCTATGTTTCATGAGTTTTTTCCCGGGACAGCGAAAGGACTTGGAAGCGAAACTGCTTTTTCTGAGTTTGTTTTACCTGCAGAGTATGCGTATGAGTATAGTGCCTATGTGTCTGACGAATATAAAGTTATGCCGAAGCTTACTTTAAAATACGGTTTACGGCTCGCGATGTTTCAGAATGTTGGTCCCGGAACGTATTATAATTATGATTCGAACTACGAACCTATCGATAGCACGGTTTATAAAAGAGGTGATTCCTTTAACTTGTATACCAACCTTGAGCCCCGTATTGCTTTTACCTACATGCTTAACGATGTTTCATCCATAAAAGGAAGCTATTCGCATACGGCACAGTATCTTACATTAGCGCAAAATTCCACTTCAGGCACTCCGCTCGATATATGGTTCCCGGCCACACCCAATGTTAAACCTCAGCTGTGCGACCAGATTGGTATTGGCTATTTCCGCAATCTCAGCAATAATATGTATGAAGTATCGGCTGAAACATATTATAAGAAATACAGCAGTGTCATCGATTTCCGCGACCATGCCATGCTATTGCTCAATCCTTACCTCGAAGGCGAATTGCGCATTGGCCGCGGTTATTCCTATGGCATTGAAACCATGATCCGGAAAAATGAAGGAAAATTAACAGGTTGGGTAAGTTATACCTATTCGCGCTCGTTTCGGATTATTCCCGAAATTAACGACGGGAACCAGTACAATGCTCCATATGATAAGCCACATGCTATAAATATAGTGGCTAACTATGATTTTACCAAACGTGTATCTGCTTCATTTATATGGACATATGCAACCGGTTTGCCCGTGACTTTCCCTACCGGGAGAGCTGTTATAGGCAACGCAATACTTCCCATCTATTCGAACCGTAATGCTTACCGTTTGCCTGATTATCACCGTCTCGACTTATCGGTTTCACTTAAAGGAAAAGAAAAGCCAGGGAAAAAATGGCATGGCGAATGGAATCTGTCAATTTACAATGCCTATAACAGGCATAATGCCTGGTCGATAAATTTTTCGCAGGATGGTACAGATCCGAATGTTACCTACGCCGAAAAAACCTACCTGTTTTCAATAATTCCTGCGTTGACTTATAATTTTAAATTCTGATGAACTCATTTGCCCCGAACCCTTTGATCAACAATACAATGAATGCAAAAAAGTATATTTTCCTATTTTCCTTACTATCAATCATAGCTGTTTCGTGTACCGAAAGGATAGAAATAGAGCTCGACGAAAGTTACACCCGACTGGTTGTAGATGGATCTATTACAACAGATACGATGAGTCATAAGGTAGTTCTGACAACAACTTCGAGTTATTATTATAACCAGCCTGCACCGCTTGTTACAGGAGCTTTGGTTACAATCTCCGACGGTACGCAGGTATTTGATTTAACAGAGGAAACTCCCGGAGTATATTCCACTGCAAATTCGGTTTTCGGCATTCCGGGCCGGACTTATTCACTGAATATCAAGCTGGCAGATGCAATCGGCGGAAATGATTCTTATGCAGCCACCTCGACATTAAACGCGGTTACGCCCCTTGATTCGATAAGTTTATTGTTCCATCCCGAATGGTCCGAATACGGAGTATGGGAAGTGAAATGCTTTGTGCAGGAACCGCCTACGGTCGATTTTTATCGATTCCTCTTATATAAAGATCAGGTTTTGCTCACTGATACACTTGACGAATGGCTAATAACCGATGATTTGTTCTTTAATGGCAATTATACGAATGGCTTGCCAATAGCCTACCTCGACCAGGGCAATCCTGAACAGGGATTAAAGCCTGGCGATACGATTATGACCGAAGTAAATAACATCGGAAACGAGTACTTTAGTTTCCTGGTTGAAGCTCAAACAGAATTGTTCGGTTCAAATCCTCTTTTCAGTGGCCCGCCTGCAAATATTAAAGGCAATATTAACAATGGCGGTGTTGGTTTTTTTACTGCTCATTCGGTTACCCGTTCCTATGCAATTACACCTGAATTCAAGAAAAAATAGTAGTTCTTGCGATATCCGTTTAATACCTTAGTTGGACTTTGAACATTGAATCTGTAATCCTGTTTCAATGATTTAAAAGTGTTTATTCCAATAGATGCACGATTTAGAACCATATTATAACTGGCGCAACCTTTATATAGCTGATGAGGACGAACGCTCACCGTTTTTCGGACGCGAGTATAGCGAGTTCGAATTTACCGGGCAGGTGTATAATTACCTCATTCATCCGCAATGGGATTATATAGGTTCGGAAACGCTGTACCTGAAAATTCTGTTTGCTGATTACGACAAGGGTTTCTGTATTATCGAGTTTATCGGCGAATGGAACGATTGCCTGTATAATGATATTATGTTTCTTTACAGGAATGTGGTCGAATTTCTTTTGGAACAAGGGATTACTAAATACATCCTAATCGGTGAAAATATTCTGAATTTTCATTATTCGGATGCCGATTATTACCAGGAATGGTTCGATGAATTGGGTGATGGCTGGATTGTTTGTGTTAATTTCCGTCATCATGTTGTGCAGGAGTTCGAAGCCGGTCACCTTGATTATTATATGGCAATGGGCGGTCAGTTCGACGATCTTCCGTGGCGAACCGTTGCACCACAAAAATTATTTCTCATTGTGGAGCATTTGATAACCAGGAGACTCAATCCTTAGGGTGAATGTTTTTGACGTATTGGATTTTTATTAAGATCCGAAATTCGCAAACCGCTGTGTAAGTTAAAATGCAAAAACATACTGATGCTCAAACACAAAAAACTTTGATCAGAGGAATACTGAAGAAGGAAAAAATGTACTTTAAAAAGTAATAAGTATACATTTTTGCATTAATATTGCATAATTGTATAATAATTACCAATGATTAAAAGATCCCTATCTAAAGAACTCCTTCGTCTCGGAGGTAAATACCCTGTAATTACAATTACTGGTCCAAGGCAATCGGGAAAAACAACACTTGTGCAATCCGTATTCCCGGAGCATAAGTATCTTACCTTCGAGAATCCTGATGTAAGGCAGCGGGCACTTAGTGATCCTGCAGGTTTTTTCCTTCCCGATACTCGAAATATGATACTCGATGAAGTTCAGCATGTTCCTCCGCTACTCTCATACATACAGGAAATTGTCGACAGAAATAAAATCAATGGTCAATTTGTGCTTACCGGCTCGCAAAGTATGCTTTTGTCGGAAAAAGTTTCGCAATCCCTTGCCGGGCGAACAGCTGTGTTGAAATTATTTCCTTTCGACATGCACGAGCTATCTTCCGCAGGACTGGCTTTGCCAAAAACCTACGAAGAGCTGATTTTCAGAGGATTCTATCCGAGAATTTATGATCAGCAGATTGAACCAGCCGACTTTTATCCTTTTTATTTTGAAACCTATGTACAGCGCGATGTAAGACAAATCCTGAATATTCGCGACCTGAACCAGTTCACCAATTTTGTCAGGCTGTGTGCAGGCCGCACTGGTCAGCTGCTCGATTACAGTTCGCTGGCTAAAGATACCGGGATAAGTGTGAATACAGCCAAAGGCTGGATTTCGCTTCTGGAAGCAAGTTATATTATCTGCCTTTTTCACCCATACTACAATAACTTCAGCAAGCGAATTATAAAATCACCCAAACTCTATTTTACTGATACGGGTTTGGCTTCATGGTTACTCAATATCAGGGAGCCTGTGCAACTCGAAACCCATTACCTGAAAGGCAGCCTGTTCGAAAACTTCATTGTGATGGAACTGTTCAAGCAACGTATTCATGGTGCGAAGACGCCAAATCTGTGGTTTTTTCGTGACAACAACGGAAACGAAATTGATTGCATCAGTGAAGGCAAAGTACTGTCACTGATAGAAATCAAGTCTGCAAGGACTTTTCGTGAAGATTCACTGAAAGGGATTAAATTTATTGATCGTCTTGTAACCGATCAACCGGTTGAAAAAATGATTATTTCCGGAGGCGATGAATCTTTTCAATTTAAAGGGTATAAAGTAGTTTCCTGGAAACACCTTGATGGGATAATTTGATATTTTGAAAGTTAAAAATGTTATAATTAGTCGCTGCGAACTATATCCAATATTCAGGATTTGACGTCCGAAATCTGCACTCCGCAATCCGAAAAATAAAAATGAAACAGGCAGCAATCCTTACTATCCACGGTCGCGTTCAAGGCGTTGGATTCAGGTATTTTGTGAAGCAGAAAGCGGATTTGCTAACTATTAATGGCTTTGTTAAAAACCTGCCCGACAGAAAAGTGTATGTGGAAGCAGAAGGAGACGCAGAGCAATTGCAGTTATTCATTTGTTTATGTAAGCAAGGGCCTTCGCACGCCTGGGTCGAAAATGTGGATATTCAGTATTGTCCTTTGCAGAATTTTAATGGTTTTGTTATAAAGTAATCAGGTTTAATATGTTTGAATGAACAAACTTTCTGTATTTATAGGGAGAAAAAGAGTTTCAATTGTTATATGATGGTTTAAAGAGGCCGCAGGGTACTGAAGTGTTTTATTTGGGTATTCCCGATGCCAGAAACATGAGACTTTCTATCAGTATTAATTTAAAATTCATTCCTATGCCACATGATTTTTCACTTTCGAGCGGAGTGCTAGCCAATGGGCGGACAGCTTATTCGGCCAGGTTGAACGGAAGCACTCAACCAAAATTTTTTGTTGCAAACCGCACCATGTACGATGGCAATTTCGGGTTATATAATACGCAGGCCTTACCAGGGCTGGTTTACAATCCGGCCGATTATACTGCCGATTTCGGTTTCTGGGCGTATTTTATTCATCCTACTGCCATGGCCGAAAGCAAAGGTTCGTACACGTGCCTGAATACCTATGACAGGGCGAAGTTTACGTTCAGTTTTATGCAATATGCAGCGCATGTGCCTAATGGCGATTTTGTGAAATTCTTCAAAAAACTATTAATGCTACCCAGTGCCGTTGACTATTTCCCAAAACTTTTACTTAAAGATACGCGGATATTTTATAAAAATTCGAACGGAAACCTTTCACAATTAGAAAATGATACTACAACACAGGCACTTATGGATTATCTTAATCCATCGCTTTCGGAGATTGAAAATCAGGAATTGATATGTTCGGCCCGCATGGTTCACTGGGCAACCAACGATGCTGATCATCGTAAAATTCAGGTCGAAACTGCTATACAACATTTTAAAAACAATATGATTGAATATAATAAACGGTTTGGGCTGAATGGCGTTCCGGCAAAAGTATGCCAGGTAATCTGCGATATCAGGCACCAGGGGCGTGCTAAAAACGATCGTATTGCCAACGCCCTCGGCACAAACGGGAATTATGACCTTGCGTTTGCCAATCTTTGCTCGATAGGCGAAGTAAACTATAGTCAACGTATAAAAACGGTACGAAATACGATAAACAGTCTGCAGGCATCGGGTATTTTTAATATGAAATACGAAAGTGCATCTAATTCGTTTGTAAAAATTTAGTTAAGGTTAAGCACTTCAATTCTTTCTGTTAAAGTGGTGAAATTAAGTAAAGCGCAGATATTGTTTCTGCGTTTTTTTTTGTTTCTCAATTTATGATTGTGTTA
This sequence comes from uncultured Lentimicrobiaceae bacterium, assembly GCA_964583325.1. Lineage (GTDB taxonomy): Bacteria > Bacteroidota > Bacteroidia > Bacteroidales > UBA4417 > UBA4417. Next base: position 23,285 of record CAZOXJ010000002.1, on the reverse strand, counting down.
ACAAAAGTTAAAAAATATTAATCATTAAAATATTTTATATTACTTAAAAACCTATAAATGAGAAATATAACTAATATTTGATAAAATAATGTTTAACAAAATAAATAAAAGATTAAACAAAAATGATTTATCCATGTTTCTATTCGTAACAAACCAATAAATATTTAAAATCATGAAAACGAAAAGAAACTTAAAATCCATTATTACCTTAATAGCTGTTATCGGCATCGGAATGTTCACTTTAACTTCCTGCGAAAAAGATGATAACAATGATGATAACATGGTTGACACTCCAAAGAGTATAGCCGCTATTGCTTCAGCTGATCCCCAGTTCTCAATTCTTGTTGAGGCGCTTACCAAAGCTGATCTTGCTACCACATTAAGCATGTCGGGGACATATACTGTATTTGCTCCGACAAACGCTGCTTTCACAGCACTGTTTTCCCAATTAGGCGTTTCGGGTATCGACCAGCTGAGTGCTGATGCTCTTCGCCCTATTCTTTTATACCACGTACTGGGAACAAAAGCTGTTTCATCCGGATTGAGCAGCGGTTATGTTTCAACCTTAAGCCCCGCCGTAGGTGGCCGTTTTGTTTCTCTCAAAGTTGATGTGGCAAGCGGTGTTAAACTTAACAGTGCTTCGAACGTAACAGCTGCTGATATTCAGGCTTCTAACGGTGTTATTCACGTAATTGATAAAGTATTGTTGCCTCCGACAGTTGCTGATCTTGCGGTTGCGAACAGCAGTTTCACAACCCTTGTTTCGGCTTTGTCAGGCGCAGGATTGGTTCCGGCCCTTAGTGATCCGAAAGCCACTCTTACCGTATTTGCCCCGACAAACGATGCTTTTGCTCAGCTTTCATCAGTTCCCGAAGACCTGAAACCCATATTGTTATACCATGTTCTGGGAAGTACAGTGTATGCCAGCCAGGTTGCTACAGGATATGCTAAAACCCTGAGTGCTTATATGACCAATCCTATGGACATTTACATCAATACTGCTTCGGGCGTAAAGATCAATAACTCCGCTACAGTTGTGCTGGCTGATGTTGTTGGAACTAATGGTGTTATTCATGTAATCGATAAAGTTCTTCTTCCTCCTACAGTTGTTGGTATAGCATTGAACAACAGCGCTTTCACAACCCTTGTTTCGGCTGTTGTAAAGGCTGGTTTAGCTGAAACCTTAAGCGGTGCAGGTCCGTTCACCGTGTTTGCTCCAACTAACGACGCTTTCTCTGCATTGTTTACAGCCCTAGGAGTAAGTGGAGTGGATGCTCTTACTGCTGAGCAGCTCACCCCGATACTTCTTTACCATGTTGTTGCCGGAAACAATGTTTCTTCAGGTCTCATGAACGGAAATATCACGACTCTTCAGGGAACAAATATTTCAGTAAATGTTGGAAAAGGTGTTGTACTTAACGGGAACACAAATGTAATAATTGCTGATGTTCAAGGTTCCAACGGAGTGGTTCATGCCATTGATAAAGTACTTATTCCATCAGGAAAATAATCAGGATTCCGGACAGGAGGAAGAGTATCAATAGTTTTGGTTAGTTATTATTTGTTCCTTCAGTCCGATATCTTTCTATATAAGTAGCCCAAGACCGGTAATGTATGTTACCGGTCTTTTTTTTATGCAGACTTAAGGTTATAAAAAAATGTTATTCATCTCTTTTAACCAGATCCATAGAGAAAGCGGGCAAACAAACAGCAATATACTCTGCGCCACCGGCAAAGGGACTGCTGTATTGCACCCATTCGCCACTTCCGGTTAAAATGGCTTCACCTTCAGCAACAATATATTCACCTTCCCTGGTTTCAATTCGTAATGAGCCTTTTAAAACAATTGTATATTCGTTAAATTCAGGAGTCTGTCCGGGCTCAATCCACCCTTCGGGGCTTTTCATGCGGGCAATGCTTACTTCAGCTGTTCCGGAATTAACCCTACCGAAAAACTCTTCAATTTTTTTTTCTTTATTCCCTGCTGCTTTAATCAATGCAGGTGTTTTGATGTGTTGTATCATGATAAGTCTGTTTATAAAACAAAAGTGTGTAATCCCGGGTAAAATTTTTCTTGTGTAAATGCAAATAACATCTATTCAGGTACATGGCATCCCTTGCCGCCAATTTTTACAGCTCTCAGAACTTCTCGTTTTCCTGCTGGTCCTGGAAGTTTTTCGATACTGAACCCGGCAGCTGTCAACGCACGTTTTACAATGCCTTTGCAACTGTATGTAACCAGAACGCCATCGGGTTTCATGCATTTGTATAATTGATTGAAAATCTGTTCAGTCCATAGTTCCGGCTGTACATCCGGTCCGAAAGCATCAAAATATACAAGATGAAATTGTTGATCGCGCAGGGTAATATCCTCAAGCTTAGCCTGTATTTTACTGATAATGAAATAGTCGCTGAGGAACGACGGGTAAACCCAACCTGCCTCATGAAGCTTGCGAAAATACCCGCTGGCTTCGGTGCCGCCGATAATTTCAGGGAAATTAAGTGTTTTAATTATTTCCATGTCAACAGGTTCGGGTTCAACAGCAACATAATTAATTTTTCTCCGCTGCTTTTTTGCTTCTATTACGGTTAGTAATGCGTTAAGGCCTGTCCCGAAACCGATTTCGAGCAGGTTAATCTCTTTGAGGCAATTGGGGATATGGAATAATCCATTTTGCACAAAAACCTGTTCCGATTCCTGTAAAGCTCCGTTTGTTGAATGGTAATGCTCTTTCAGTTCGGGCACGAATAAAGTGTGCGAGCCGTCGGCAGTGGTTTCGAGTAAAATCGTTTTCAATTTTTATAATTTATTTGTTGTAAACAAGATGCAGATCAACAACCGGACCGGGCAAAGTATAACTTTGTATCACTGAAGCTGTTGAAAAATCCAGCACGTTGAGCATGGAATTGTGACTTGCATAAATAAGCTGATCTACCGGATCGCAGGCAATCTGGCAATTTATAAGATCAGGTGCAATCGAAATCAGACTATTCTTACTCATACGGTACCAAAAAAGCCCTGAACTTCCTGAAATTATAAAATTATCACTGTCCAAAGCGGAGGTTTCGAAAAATGTTCCTTCCTGAAATTTATACAAGGATCCAAAAGTATTATCCATGCCATTATAAATTGAAATTTCACCTTCGCCATTACTATTGCTGAAAACCAGTACTTTGTCATTATTTAAATGGTGTAACCCGATTGGACCGGTGAGAATAAATTTGTTGTGAATCATTTTGCCTCCTTCGTTATGAAATGCAATCAGCATATTACTGTTGCTGAAATTGTCCCTGAAGTAAGCGACAACATAATTTTTAGTTGTAACTGAAAGAGAAGGAATTGCATTTTTGAAAGTCTCAGTTTTGTAAATCTCATTTCCAGTTTTGTCGTAGCCGCGAATGTTCCCCTCAGCGCACGAAATATAGAGCATATTATTATTGAAGGTTATTCCTTCGAACCAGCGCAACGACTGGTGGATTTCAGGTTTTACATTCCAGAGAAATCCTCCTTCAGGAAGTTTAACAGCAGTAAGATCCGATTGTGCAATTCCGCAAGTATAAAATTGCGATGCTGCTGAATTTACTGCTGAACCCAAATAATCGCCGGTATGAGAAAATATTTCCTTCCATGTATTTGCAACAGTTAGTCTGTAAGCTGTCCAACGGCTGTTCTCAGGATGGGTAACAATTAGCGGATACAGCAATTGCCTATCCATTTCGTAAATTTGTATATCAACAAAATGGTTGGTAACATTTGTTCCATCCGAAGCCCGGAACCTGAGTTGATAAACCCCTCCGGGAAGTAAAGGATCGGAAATAATATAAGTGCCTTTTACTATGAAGGGGTTTTTGTCCGGAACTAAACTGAGGTTAGGCAGTACGGCAATATTGTTTTTGTCGACAAGCACAATTTCGACCGACTGAAGTTTGGCGTTATCACTAAATGTTGCCTGGAAACTGATTGTATCGCCATTTTCGAAATTTTCTCCAGACAGGGGTTGTGAAACCGAGATTTCAGGATAAACATCATCCTCTTCATCACCACATCCCTGAATAAATGCTATAGCCGTTGCGAAAAACAGAATAAAGAAAGTTGTGCTGATTTTAACCATGCCATAAAATTACATGAATTGGCTCTATTGCATAGAAAAACTTTGTAATTTTATATCAACATGTACGAACCAATATGGGAGAAACTGATTTCCCGCTATTTCAGTTCAGGCATTTAATTAATAATTAATAATTGCATGAATTCCGCAATCCATTAACAGGTTTTAATTATAACTAAATCAGAAAGCTATGCTTGAAAAAATTGATGTTGAAAATGTTTTATTTCTTGATATTGAAACGGTTCCTGCTTTCGCTGAATATAGCCAGCTGAGTGAACGCATGCAGAAACTCTGGAACAGGAAAGCTGAGCGGCTTTCGCCAAACAGTAAATTACCTGAGGAGGTTTCGTCGCCGGAGCAATTGTATGGCCGGGCGGGTATTTATGCTGAGTTTGGGAAGATAATATGCATTTCCGTTGGAGCATTCCTTAAAGGCGAATTCCGTATTAAATCATTTGCAGGTCACGATGAAAAAGCGATTCTGACCGAATTTGCCGATTTACTCAATAAACGCTACAACCGGCCTGAACATTTGCTGTGCGCTCATAACGGCAAGGAGTTTGACTTCCCGTATATGGCGCGTCGTATGATTGTACTCGGAATTCCAATTCCAAAAATCCTCGATTTATCAGGTAAAAAACCATGGGAAGTTGGACATCTGGACACCATGGAATTATGGAAATTCGGCGATTATAAAAATTATACATCGCTCGATTTGCTTGCCGCCATTTTTGATATTCCTACTCCAAAGGACGATATTGACGGAAGTCAGGTGGCTAATGTATATTATAATGAAAAGGATTTACCCAGGATAGTGCATTATTGCACCAAAGATGTTTTAACCGTCGCACAGATTTTTCGGCGTTACCGAGGTGAAGCTCTTATTGAAGAAAGTAAAGTGGTGGTGGTATAATATAATTTTTTGGGACATCAGAAAAACGATTACCTGGTAGCTAAGCTGTCAATTATCAACATGTAACACTTGAACGCGAAGCATTGAACGCCGCAGGCAATTGAACCCTTAAGCGCGAAGCATTGAACGTCGCAGGCAATTGAACGCCGCAGGCAATTGAACCTTGAACGCGAAGCATTGAACGCCGCAGGCAATTGAACTTTTAAACGCCGCAGGCAATTGAACCCTTAAACGCGAAGCATTGAACGCCGCAGGCAATTGAACC
>CAZOXJ010000002.1:4364-17898 GCA_964583325.1 uncultured Lentimicrobiaceae bacterium | reverse complement strand
TTAAACGCCGCAGGCAATTGAATTTTAAATACCTGAACAAATTTCCCCTTTCCAAACCCATTTAACATCTTTTAGTTTTAACACTTATATTATTTCCATACTTTTGCGAAAATAATCAAAACCTTATATGAAAAAATACATTTTACTCTCTGTTATCATGGTATTGGTAGCAGGTATTTCCTCACAATCGTATGCTCAGAAGAAGGACAAGAAAAAGAAAGGCAGCAAAACCGAAGTTGTTGCAGCCACTCCTGCTTTTGCCAATAATAACGATACCGTGAGTTATATTATCGGTGCCGATATCGCCCGCAGTTTCGCGAAGAATTCGCTTGAGCTCAACAAAGAAATGGTATTTAAAGGCTTTTCTGACGCACAGGCTAATGCAGATACAATTTTTTCGCAGGAGCAGATTGGTCAGATCATGATGGCATGGCAGCAGCAAATGACTGAGAAAAAAACAGCATTAGCTGAACAGGAAATGGCTAAGAATCTGAAACTTGGCGATGATTATCTTGCTGCAAATAAACTTAACGAAGGTGTTATTGAAACAGCCAGCGGTTTACAGTACAAAGTAATTAAAGCAGGCGAAGGTGAATCTCCTGATGATAATGATATGGTTGAAGTTCATTATACAGGTACCCTGGTTGACGGCACTGTTTTTGACTCATCGCGCGAAAGAGGCGAATCAATTGAATTTCCTGTCAACGGTGTAATCCCCGGATGGACAGAAGCCCTGAAACTGATGAAACCAGGTGCCCAGTATATGCTTTATATCCCTTCGAAACTTGCTTACGGCGACAAAAAGACTGGCCCGATTCCTGAAGGATCAACACTTATTTTCGACGTGGAACTGATAAAGTTTGAAAAGAAATAGTGAATAGAAAATAGAAAATGGTTACGAGTAATAGACAGTTAGACGTTTATTGGATGTAAGCCAAACTCTATTTCAGAAGCCAAAAATACCGAGTAACATTGCACAAAAATCCCGGAGTAGTTCAACGAACAACTCCGGGATTTTAAATTTTAACTAAACTCAATCTGAAAATTACTCTGTCTGGCTGATGGTAAATGTCCACGCATATTTACACGGCGGCATCTTTTGTAACGAAGCCGGAATTGTAATTACGGTTTCACCGTTTACTGTTTTCCATTTAAGGTTCTTCTTCTCGCCAAGCAATTTAATAGTTGCATTTTTTGCTGGTTTAATGCCTTTTATTTTAACCACAGGAGGCAAATTTGTTTCTTCTTTTCCAGCCAGATAGATGGCATTTACGCGTTTGTCCTTATTTTGCGTAAAACAGATATTCTTTTCCTTGTAAGGCGAAATGGGCCTGGTAGCGTATATAGCATCCCCGTTCACTTTCATCCATTCACCGATTTCTTTCATCCTAGAGTAAGCAATGGTATCGTAATCACCAAAAGGACTTGGTCCGACATTGAGCAGGTAATTTCCACCTTTGGCAACAATATCAACCAGGTAATGAATTATAGTTTCTGCAGGTTTGTAACTATCACCGGGAACATATGACCACGACGAAGCCATTGTCATGCAGGTTTCCCATGGATAATCGAGTGGAACAGCGGGGATCTGCTGCTCGGGAGTGCGGTAATTCTCAAATTCGCCGGTTACGGAACGGTCAACTACTATCAGGCCAGGCTGGTGCCTGCGTCCCATGGCAGCAATTTTCGCCATATCAACATCCTGATCGTACGGAATTGTTTTTTGCCAGTCGATATTAGGATCGATGGATTGATGTGGCCTTACCCAGCCCCCATCAAGCCAAAGAATATCAACTTTGCCGTAATTGCTCAAAATTTCTTCTATCTGGTTGTAAGTAAAGTCTTTATACTGCTGCCAGCGTTCCGGGTAACGTTTTGGATCGTAATTTACATTCCGGTCTTTCGGCGGGAAATAGGGCCACCAGTAGGAATCGCAATGCCAGTCGGGTTTGGAGAAATAAGTCCCGATTTCAAATCCCTGTTTCCTGAAAGCATCCGTGGTTTCCTTGCCAATATTCGCTTTCGGGTTGGTATGAAAAGGAGTATTCGGACTCGTAATTTTATAATCAGTGTATTTACTATCGTACATACAAAAACCATCGTGATGCTTAAAAGTAAGGATCATGTATTTGAATCCCGCGTCTTTGGCGGCAGTAGCCCATTTGTCGGGATTGAAATTTACCGGGTTAAATGTTTTCTGCAAATCCTCATACGCTTTCAGGTATGTGAAATAGTCTTTTGAATATTCACCCCGGCGCTGTGTCCAGCCTTCGTCCTCGGGGCAAATGCTCCACGATTCCACCACGCCCCACTGGCTGTATGTTCCCCAGTGCATGAATATCCCGAATTTCATGTCCTGCCATTCTTCAATGTTTTTAACCACCAGTGGATCGACTGGGGTGATATAAGGCTCTTCCGATTCCTGGGCAAATGAGGCTAAGCCAATGGCCGCCATGGCCAGTATAAGTAATAATTTCTTTTTCATATTCTGTTGTTTATGTGTATAAAGGTTTTGATATCCGTTTGTTATGATTCGTTTTCCTTCATATTATCAGGAAATAATTCGCGAAAGATGATGTTTCTGCGCCCGGAAACCATAAAATGCAATTACAATAAAACTGATCAGCGGCAGCACAAATGAAAAGTTTACCGCCGGTAAACCTGCAACAGTTCCGAGGTCGATAATTGCTCCCTGCAAAGGTGGCATTAACGCACCGCCTACTATGGCCATCACCAGCCCGGCTGCACCGAGAGTAGCATCCTCGCCTATTCCTTCGAGTGCAATTCCGTATATGGTCGGGAACATCAGCGACATAAATGCGGAGGTGGCGATAAGGCAGTACAACCCGCCCATACCGACTATATAAATAGTTCCAAGCGTAGTTATCATGCCGCCGAAAGCAAAAATGGTAAGCAACTTTCGCGAATTCACATATTTCATCAGGAAAGTACTTATAAACCTGCTCGAAAGGAATAATACCATCGCAATGATATTATACTGCTGGGCAGTTGATTTCGGAATACCAAGGTTTTCGGCGTACTGGATAATAAAAGTCCAGCACATAATTTGCGCTGCAACATAAAACATCTGAGCAATCACACCTTCGCGGTAAGCAGCGTTTTTTAGAAGCCTCCGGAACATATCACCGGTGTTTGATGTATGATCAGCTTTAGCGCTTTTCGGCATTTTTACTACCAGGATCATGATGAACATCAATATCACTACAAATCCAAGAATTACATATGGATTCCTGATTATTGCCAGGTCGTGGGTGCGTATGCCTGCTTTTTCGGCAGCGTCCAATGTGGGGAAAATCAATTCGCCGGCAGTATTTCTGGCTTCCGAATGCAAGGATGTTAAAATATAATTTGACGCAACAAACATGCCCAACAATGAGCCCATTGGGTTAAACGCCTGTGCGAGGTTCAACCGGCGAGTAGCGGTTTCCGGATCACCCATCGCGAGAATGTATGGATTGGCGGTGGTTTCCAGAAATGCTAGTCCGAAGGTAAGGATGTAAAGCGAGAGCAGGAAAAAGCCGAAAACCTCGTATTGTGCTGCAGGGTAAAAAAGCAATGCTCCTATAGCATACAAGGCTAATCCGATTAAAATACCCACTTTATAACTATAGCGTTTTACGAAAAGGGCTGCAGGAATAGCCATTGTTGCATAGCCGCCATAAAAAGCAAATTGTACCAATGCTGCTTTTGCATTGGATGTTTCCATAATGGTTTTAAATGCAGCTACCAGCGGATTGGTAATGTCATTGGCAAATCCCCACAGCGAAAACAGGCTGGTAATTATGATAAACGGGATCAGGTATTTTTTTTCGACAACTTTTTTTTTCGAATGCATGTAGTCAGCTTATTTGTAGGTTATAAATAGAATGCCTGTATTAAAAGTTGTTTTTCCTTCTGATTTTGATTTGCATGGCACCTTCAACCGGAGTATCAGAAACCAGGATAATGTATCCGCCGCCACCAGCTCCGGAGAGTTTCCAGCCCCACACTTTTTCCTTATAAAGGTCAATCGTATGAAGAATATCTGGGTCAACCATATTGGGAAACATGGCAATCTGCGCTTCGAATGAGCGACGGAATGCGTTTCCGAATGCCTGGATGTCCTTCTTCTGAATGGCTTCCCAGCAATCCTCAGTAGCATCAGCAAGGGCTTTGGCGCCGGCAGGAGTTATATTTGTGTTTTCGAGCGGACTGTATGAGCTTACGCGCGGACCTAAAGTTACGAGGTATAGTTTTTTCTCAACCCAGGTCAGGATTCCTTCGTCATGAATTGTATTTATTTTAACCGGCCAGTAACTTCCATTATAATCCAGTTTGTTTAAACCCGGATATACAATTCCAAGTGAATCCTGCGAGCCCGAAACATGCTTGGTCCCGGGGGGATTCTCGAAACTGAAAAGCATCCGTGCCAGGTGCTCGGTATCGCCGTGAGGTATTTCGTTTCGCCAGAGTTCAATAGCCTTGCGGCGTGTGCTCGACGACATACCGCTGCGATCATTAAATTCAATGGTAGGCTCAATGCTGATGGTGAGTACTGAACCCGGATGATGAAGGGACACATAAGGCTGATCGAGCCATCCGCCAGCAAGGTCGATACGGAAAGGAATGGTGCATTCGGTACGAAGTGTTGTGGTAGAGCGAACCGGCAGATCGGCATGTGGAATTCGCTTAAGGATATGATATTCAATACCCATTTCTTCACAGAGAGCCTGTTTTGATGGTGTGTGACCATCCTCATTTACCACAAAAACATCAGGCATCACATCCCGCAGTTCTTTTTGAAAATCGATATAACCCCAGCCTGAGTTCACCATACATTTTTTTACACATGCCAGCGAATCGATCATGTATTTCCGCTCATCCTGCGTATTAACAGGGTAACGACCTTTGAGATGGTGAACATTTTCGTCGGCACCAATGCTTACATACAACTCGCCATAGGTAGCCGCTTCCTGCATAAATGCGATATGTCCGCTATGCAGCAAATCGAAACAACCGGTAACGAATACTTTTTTCTTTGGAATTAATTTTACAGGATTTTTATTCTCGGTATGAAAAACCTCCTGCATTTCTTCAGGACGGGCATCAGATTTCAGCACACGTGCAATAATTTCGAGTAATCCGGATAATTCCGAAGGCTTAAAAGTTTCAATATAAATGTAGAGGTTATGAATCGATCTGAATATTTTTAAACATTTCAAATCATATGTTGTACCCCAAAAATCGAAATCCCCAAAGAAATCATCCGGAATTTTTTCAACAGGATCAGGTTGTACAGGAAAGGTGAAAGCACGGCGAATACTATCTTTATTTTCAGTGGAATTAAAATCAATAGTATACCAAAGATTGATCTGTGCCCACCACTCATTCTCCTTCCTTATTTCCAGTGGTTCCTGCATAGGGTCGGTAAGTTTCCACCATTCGCGGGTAGTTTTATCTGTCCCCATAGCTTTCATATCACTCTCAAAATCGCTGCCGCTGTATACCATATGGCTGAAAAGTATGCCACTGCGCAGAAATATCGAATAATCGCTGATATTCGAACGGTGAATACGTTCGAGCACACCAGGGAAAGTGTTGTTATGTAAAGCAATATACTGTTCTTCGAATTCTTTTTTAAGTCCGATGATACTGCCCGTAGTTTGCTGATTGTCAGGATTCATATGCTCGATTGAATTGATTCTTTATGAAAGATTTTTTGTCATTCATCAAAAGTAAGAAGAATAGATAAATAATGAAATCTGCTATTAGTGTTGTTTAAAACCTTCAAGGGGTTTTAATCCCTTGAAGGTTGAGTAGTATTGGAGTATTGTGAGGAAATCTACCCGTATATCGGGCCGAAATTTGCACAAGCCCTGTAGTCAGCTCCTTCGGCATCAGCAGTTCCGAAAGCACTCCAGGCATTCGGCCTGAAAATTTCGTCGGTAACATTATGCATACAAACCGGAATTCGGAGAATGGCTGCCATTGTGATTAAATCAGCACCAATATGCCCGTAACTTATAGCGCCATGGTTGGCTCCCCAGTTGGCCATAACTGAATATACATCTTTGAAAGCTCCTTCCCCGGTGAGTTTCGGCGCAAACCAGGTAGTCGGCCATGTTGGATTAGTGCGTTCGGTAAGTTGAAGGTTAATGTCGTCGGGCAAATCCACGGTCCATCCTTCGGCAAGCTGAAGCACAGGGCCAAGTCCTTTAATCAGATTAACACGGCTCATTGTAACCGGCATTCCGCCCCGGGTCAGGAATTCGCTGGAATATCCGCCTCCCCTGAAATATTCGTAAACAGCCGATGGCCATGAGGTTGCTTTAAGGCAATCGCTGGCTTCACTTTCACTGATTTCCCAGAATGGTTTCACAACGGGATTTCCCTCTCTGTTTTGTCTTCCTGAAAAATCAAGAGCCGATGCGCCGGAATTAATAAGATGAATGAGCCCATTGGCTGCAGCTCCTTCAAGAGTTTTCCCTGTAACACGTTTTACCGCGTCAGGACTCCAGTAGGTTCGTACATCGCTGAACATCTGAGCCGTATTGGTAAGTAAATGCCCGAAAAGCATAGCCACGCCGTTAAGCGCGTCGTTTTCGGTTGCCAGCAGGTAAGGCTGGCGGGTTCCGCTCCAGTCGAAGCCTGAGTTTAGGATTGCTTCCATATAGTCGCCATTCGGGCGGTGATCCGTCCATTGACGCTGTCCCTGGAAACCGGCCAGTATGGCATTGTGTCCCAGTGCTTCTTCACCAAAACCTGCATCTGCCAGCTTTTTATTGCCAACCATCAAATCGCGGGCGATAAGACTCATTTTAACAACGTCTTCCCAAATGCGGTCTTTCTCGGCCTGTGGCCTGATCACTTTATTTTCGTCGCGGCCTTCGATACAATTTTTCCTTGTCCATTCAAGTGCAACGGCAAATTCATCTTTATCATAAATACCTTCTTCTACCCGGCGGTTGAACTCGCTCATATCAATATATTCGTTGCGCATACCGAGGTAATCCTGAAAAAATGACGGATCAACAACCGATCCAGCTATTCCCATAGAAACAGAACCCATGGAGAGGTAGGATTTACCTTTCATATAAGCAACGCCGAGAGCTGCTTTGGCAAATCGCAGAATTTTTGTTTTTACATCATCGGGAATAGATGTATCCCCGGCATCCTGAACGTCGTAGCCATAAATGCCAAATGCAGGCAAGCCTTTCTGCGCATGACCTGCAAGAACAGCTGCAAGGAAAACCGCTCCCGGACGTTCCGTTCCGTTAAAACCCCATACTGCTTTTGGAATCAAAGGATCAGTATCCATAACCTCAGTGCCGTAGCACCAGCAAGGGCTTACCGTAAGAGAAACCCCAACGCCCTCGCGGGCAAATTTTTCTGCACAATCAGCAGCTTCGGCAACTCCACCGATGCACGTATCGGCAATTACGCATTGCACAGGCGATCCGTCAGGATAAAAAAGATTAGCTGTAATAAGCTCTGCCGCTGACCGGGCCATGAGCATGGTTTGTTGTTCGAGGGATTCGCGAACGCCTTTGCGGCGGCCATCAATGGTTGGACGAATGCCAACTTTCGGGAAAGTTCCTTTTAATCGGTTCATTGGAATAGAAATGTAAGTTATTCAATCTATTGTATTGTAAATGAATGCTTTTCAATATTCCTTTGAGCCAGGATTAATGGTTGTGTGTTATAATGAAGGATATTTCTTCATGAACTTATCCGTTTCACACAGTTGCTCCTCGGTTAAACGAACAGCCTGGTTATTGCTGCGCATAATTATGCCGCAAGCCAGCTCAAAGAAAAGTGCTTTTTGTATTACATCATCAAAACTTTTGCCTACAACCACTTGTCCGTGATTCTGAAGCACAACCAGATCATGTGTTTTCATTGATTCGGTTACCATTTTTCCTAACTCAGGCGAACCGGGGCAGATGTAAGGCAGCATATCAATTTTTCCAATATAGGCAGGAACTTCATTGATAACATTAAAGTTTCGGGGTGGATCGGGCAGACAGGCAAGCGTGGTAGCATAAAGCGATTGGAAGTGAAGTATAACATTTACATCTTTCCGCTGCCGCATAATACCGAAATGAAAACCACTGTCCATGGAAGGGCTCACATTATTTATGATCATTCCATCCGAAAGCCTGCTGATACAAACCTGGTCCTTGGTAATATAAGGAAGCCACGACCCTGTTTGGGAAATAAGCATGATTTCATCATTTAGCCGCCACGACATATTGCCGCTGCTGCATAGCAAAAGTTGATGCGTGCCTGTACGATGGGCTGCTTCTACAAAAGTTTTCAGATGACTGTCAGTAACTAAAGGCATTTTGATGTGGGATTTACCGCCGGCAAATTGTCGGACAAGTTTAGGAAAAATTTGGTTTAAATTAACAATCTTTCAAAAAAAAATTATTAATTGTTTTTGGTGATTGTTGTTAACTAAAAAGTGTGCAAAAGTACTATAATGATAGAGCTATTCGCTGTGCGACCGAAAATATTTATTGTTCCCGGCGAAGAAGTTCAACTGAATTTTCGATGTTGAAACAAAATTCTTGTAATACGCCTCTGGTCAGTCTACTGCATGCATTATTCAGCAATGCATTAAGACTGATGTTTTTGAAGAATGAAAGCAAAGCAGTCTTCGTTTTACTCTGTCGCGAATAAATAGGGAACTACAATTTGCTGATTTTGCATGCATAACCACCACCAGCAGCCAGTTTTAATTTAAGGATGCTTTTATTGGTTACCGAAAAAGTTTCAGTCGCGTAATCTTCTGCCCGGCGATCCACGTTTATCCCATCTCTGAAGATTGTAATGGAGTATTGTCCTTCTTCGAGAAAGCTTAGTGGAATATCAAAATTACGGGCCGAAAAGTCTGTCATTGCCCCAAGGTACCAGTCGTTGCCACTTTTGCGGGCTACCGTAACGTAATGACTTATTGAAGCGTTTAAGCATACTGTTTCGTCCCATGTTACCGGAACTTTTGCAATGAACGAAAGGCATTCCGGTTCTTTCAGGTAGTTAGTGGGGTTATCGCACAGCATTTGCAAAGGACTTTCGAATATCAGATATTTTGCCAGCTCATGGCAGCGTGTTCCCATACTCATGGGCATATCCCAGTTTATGGCAAATGTTTTCTCGTTGGTATTGATCATGGCGCCGGGAGTATAATCCATTGTGCCGGCAAACATCCGTGTAAATGGTAAGGTGCAATCATGCGAAGGTGTTATTTGCTTCGACCATTTTGTGTTTTCGAGGCCTTTAACGCCTTCCCGGGTAAGTGCATTCGGGTATGTGCGGCTGAAACCCGTTGGTTTGTATGAACCGTGGAAATCGACCAGCATGTGATAACGTGCAGCTGTCTTGGCCACTCTTTCATAAAAATTTACCATGTCCTGATCATCGCGGCAAAGAAAATCCACTTTTACTCCAACACATCCCCAGTTTTTAAATTTTTCGAATGAGGATTCAAATTTATTTTCCAAAGCTCTGCCTGTTACCCAGAGGATAATACCTACATTCTTTTCTTTGGCATAGGCAAACAAAGCATCCATATCCATATCCGGATTTATTTTTTCGAGGTCTTCCGGTTTCGACCATCCTTCGTCAAAAACTACATATTCCAGTTTGTTGGAAGAGGCAAAGTCGATATAATATTTGTAGGTATCAGTGTTAACCCCGGCTTTGAAGGGTACTCCGGCAATATTCCAGTTGTTCCACCAGTCCCAGGCAACTTTGCCAGGTTTTATCCATGATGTTTCGGTGAGTTTACAAGGGCTTCCAAGCCGGTAGGTTATGTCATTTTCGAGCAAACGGGCTTCGTTTTCGGCCAGGCCAAATGCACGCCATGGGAATTCGCGTTTTCCGTTAGTCCGGGCAATATAATCTTTACGGCTGATAATACCATAATCACGATCGCCTGTAGGTTTCATCTGGTCAACTACTTTCGCGAATGTGCCTGTAAACGAACCGTCAGCATTATCACTTCCTAGAAGGTATAAACCCGGATAATCAAACAGGTCGCTTTCGGTAAATGCAGCTATCATACCATAGGATTTGCGGAAGACAGCAGGTAAAATACCCATCTGGTTGCCTTTAACCGAACCGGCGGCCCGGCATGTATAAAAACGTTCGGAATGAGAAACAAAATTATCCTCATCGCCATAATATACTGAATCGGTAGCAGCCATGTTCAGGGTAACAAGTTCATTTACTACTGTAATCGAATCTTTAAAACGGGTAAGAAACCGCCATGCCACTCCATCGTTATAAGCCCGTAAACGTATGCCATAATTGCCTTTGAACCAGATATCTGCTTCGTTGTATACATCAGGAATGCTGCTGCGTTTTTCGGCTACAACCGGAATAATTTCGGAGTTTACTTTTCGGGTAATTATTTTTGACCGGGTAGGAGTCCGGAAAGCATCAGGATATTCAGCAATAGTCATGGAAACAGCTGACGGTGCCATAACTTGCCGGGTGTTATACTCAACTGACAGTAGCAGACTTTTTGAATAATCCAGCTTAATTGAGGCTTTGCCATCAGGCGAGGTAACAATTACCTCCTTTGCCGAAATGTTGAGGGACAAAAAAGTTAGTACCCATGCAAATGCAATCCCTTTCGGGGAAAACTTTAGAAAAATAGGGTTCATCGGGTTAAATTTTAGGCAAGGCAAATATAGCAATGTCATTATAAATGCCCACATTTTTATCGCGAAAACTTACCTCAGGGGAGCAATTGCTTTGGCTATTTGTTCGCCAATACCAATTTTGTACCCTTCGGAGTAATAAACCAGGTTGCCGTTTTTATCAGTAATTATGATGACAGGAAGATTTTCGCCGCTTTTTCTATTACGCTGGTGTTCAATTTCGGCCAGCATCCTGGCTCCTTTATCATAAGCAAACATGCTCTGAGCCGGCAGGTTAGGGAAATTTGACGGTTTAAACGACGCACTCACTTTATCTTTTCCAAATAAAAATACTATTCCGCCTCCCCACTTTTCAATAATTTCTTTTACTGCCGGAATATCAGCCATTACGTGTTTCGAAGGTTCTTTGTCAGGATCAATCCAGATGAGAATGGCACCTTTTTCAAAAGCCAGATTTTTTAACTGAACCACTTCGTTGGTCGCAAATCGGTTGAATTTATATACTTCGGGATTAATTTTCGCCCAGGGTTCAGATGCGGAAAAATCCTGCCTGATTTCCACTTTAACGTCTGTTGTACTGTTAGCCGGAACATCGAAGAAAGTAACTGATGAAAGTACACTTCCATCGGACTGGCGGTTGCCGGTAACCAACATGTAACTGCCAGCTTCTACTTCGGTTTTGGTATCAAACTGGCTGATTTTCATACCATAATCGAATTCGAGCGTACGATAAACTCCGCCATTATAACGGGCTATTGTAAAGTTAATGGCATATTTCGGATCGAAATTTTTGTCAGGATTTACAAAACTAATGCTTCCTTTTTCGGTAATATTTTCAGTTACTGGTTCGAAAGCAACATTTTGCCATTCGCTGCCATCAAAATATTGAGGAATTGCAGTTGCCGGGTTAATTCTGGCAACTTGTCCCAGGCTGCGACATGCTGCAACAAAAAAGATATCGCGCGAACGTTTATCAGCAGTTTTTAATTCGAAAACACCTCGTGGCGAAAGCGGTGCGCGCGAATGCAGATTAGCAATATTATCTATTTTGATGTTTTCTTTTACCCATTTAACCATGGTATTTGCATCTGATTTAAACTGCATCAGAAATTCATAACCAAATTGTTTTTGCAGGAATGCACGCCAGGGCAGCATCATTTCATTTGATATCCGTCCGCTCATTACATAGCGGGCAAAAAACTCCTTGTTATTGCTTGCCAGTGGATTATCGTAGTTAAATGAGTTTAAGAGGTGGTCTTGCAGAATAACGGCTTTGGTATCGCGTATATCTTTTTCCGAAATGGATTCGAGAAGGTAAATGGCCCATTCTTTTTGTGATGGAGTGGCCTGTGAAATAAAATCAGCAATTTCCTGCCAGTTGCCGTAACTTTTGCTGAAAATGGGTAGGAGTCTTTCGGCACTTAATCCCTGTTGTGCTGCAAAGGTCATGATCCAGGTCGAATCTTTAAATGTCGACATATAAATTGTACGAATCGAATCTTCCTGGTGCAACCTGAAAGTGTTGTGATCGCGCTGCTTCTGAGTAAGTTTCGATGGCAGCGGTGTCTTTTCTACCGGAGGTATAAAGTCGAATGTTTCGAAATGTGCTGCTGGGTGTTTCTCTGTGATAACAACTGTTACAGAATCCATTTTGTCAACAGATATCTTTTTGTATCCCCACTTTTCGCCCTGGTAGGCCCAGATAAGCAGATCGCCAAGACCGGTTATGATGGAGCTCATCCCGTTTTTGTCGGAAGTGCCTTTGGCAATGGGATAAAATTCAGCATAATTATAAAGCTGGTATTCCACAGCAGCATCTTTAACCGGCTGATTATCTGAAGTTACTACTTTAACGAATATGCTTTTTGCTGATGCATAATTTTCTATCAGGTTGAGTTCGGCAAACCGATCCTGGTTATCGATAACCGGTTCGTTGCCATGATAAGCTCCGTAAGCGCGTGTATGAACAAGCATCGCGCGGCGCGCAGGTTCGGCAAACCAACCCATGTTGAGTTCGGGATCAGGCTCGCAGGCTCCGAGGAAATACCACTTTCCGTCAATCCATGCTTCGACCCATGCATGGTTATCGTCGCTGTGTGCCCAGCGCGGAGTATAAACCTGCCGGGCAGGAATTCCGATAGTCCGAAGTGCTGTAACTGTAAATGTGGATTCTTCGCCGCAGCGGCCAAACGATGTTTTTAAACTGGCCATCGGGGAACTGGTACGTTCGTCGCTGCCGCGATAGGTCATTTTTTCGTGGCACCAGTGGTTGACTTCGAGAGCAGCATCGTGCATGTTCATCCCGGCAACACGGTTTTTAATTTCGTCGTACATAACCACGCGGAACTCATCCAGATTTTCGTTGTTTATTCGGGCAGGAAGTACAAAATGCAGGAAAACATCTTCGGGAATGGCTGATCCCCAGGCCATTTCTTTACGTGCTTTTAAAACCGATTTAACCTGTTGCAGGAAAAAATCACCGTTGTAATCGGCCAGGTCGCTCAAAGGCATGTAAGCATACATATATTCAAGCGCCTGTTTTTCGTCAGATGATAATGGGTTTTTGAATACATCAAAAAGCTGCTGGTTGCGACCGCTCGCCATTTGCTGCTGTTTTTGAAACATTGCCTGCATGTCGGCGATTGTTTTACTGTCTCTAATAAGTTGAGCATGAGTGTTTAACCCAGCCAGAAGAACAATTATCAGCAATGAAATTATTCTCATTAGCTTATAACAGGCAACCAAATTTCTACTTTTCATCCTGAATGTTTTATTAACTGTAAACTATACTCCAAAAAATCTTTAATCCAATCTCAAATTGCCACAATATCCCGTTGCAACATTAGTCCAAATTCCCATCGTCCCAT
>CAZOXJ010000002.1:0-4264 GCA_964583325.1 uncultured Lentimicrobiaceae bacterium | reverse complement strand
AATCTCATCCGAAAACATCCATGCCGCGCCACCGTTACCTTTATGTCCCGGAGGGCAAACGCCGATATTGGTTGCAACCATTTTTACGAAACGGGCATTTATTGGTTTAACCTGTATCTCGAAGGTTTTCAGGATACCGCCTTCTTTTTCAGCCGGGACATCATTTTTAATCACCCCAGCCGAACGGTAATCGGTTCCGTTATCGGAAACAAAGAATTCGATTTTCGAAGGGAAGAATATCCAGGCGTTATTGTCCTGGAAAAATCCTGCTCCGAAGGTTGATACAGGTTTAACCTGCCTTAAATCAATAATTGCTTCCAGATTCACTTTTTCGAAACCTAGCCAGCCGCCGATTCTGAAATCGGGCGAACAACGGATTCCATCAATCAGGTTGTTGGCTCCGCCACTCGAATACTGGTTAGCTGGAGGAAACGTGAGTTTTATATCCCTGTCATCAGTCATTTTTACAAATTCGGAAGTCACAACTGAACTAACACTGCCATCCAGCTGTGCGTAAAATTTTATTACCGAAGTTTGATCAATTATAAAAGGAGCAGTGTAAGCCTGTGTTTTTGTGTTGCCATCTTCTCCGGTAAGGCTGTAAAACAGGGCAGCTCCTGCAGGGCCGGTAATCGTAATTGTTTTTTTATCCTTAAATGATTTTGCAGCGTCCAGAATTGCCGGTGCCGGAATAATAAGATTATCAGTAACAGCTGTATGAGGTTCATTTTTTGCGCCGGTTCCCCAGTTTTTATTTGGGGTATTTCCCATCACGAAAGTAAGTTCGCCGCCATTCATTATATCGGAATGATTCAGAAAAGAAGCATCGTGTTTATTGCCGTTCAGAGTGGCTGAGCGGATATAAAAATTGCTTGCCGAAATGTTTTTTGCATTTATCACGAATTTCTTGCCGTTTTCAAGATTGATGGTTACCTTGTTAAACCATGGTGTTCCAATAACATAGTAATCGGTTCCTGGTGTTACAGGGTAAAAACCCATTGCGCTAAAAACTGCCCATGCCGACATCTGACCACAATCCTCATTACCCGAAAGACCATCCGGATTATTATGATAAAGTGTATTCAGAATCTGGTGAACACGTTGCTGGGTTTTCCATGGCTGGCTTACAAACGGATACAAATAAGCCATGTGATGACTGGGTTCGTTGCCATGCGCATACTGTCCAATAAGGCCGGTAATATCGCTTTGGTCGCGGCCCGAAGTTTTTGAAGAAGCGGTAAATAGCTGGTCGAGTTTTTTTGCCAGGTTTGCTTTTCCCCCATGCAATCTGATTAATCCATCAATATCCTGAACCGCCGAAAAACTATATTGCCACGAATTAGCCTCAGTATAATTAAAGTTAACTTCATACGGATCGAAAGGATTAAACCAACCACCGTTTGAGCGGGCACGCATGAAACCGGTTGAAGCATCGAAAATATTTTTATAATTCTGGCCGCGCTGGTTAAAATAGGCGTATTCTTTGTTGTTGCCGGTAGATTTTGCAAACTGTGCTATGCACCAGTCGTCGTAAGCGTATTCCAGGGTTTTCGAAACGCTTTCTGCTTCATCTTCAGTAGCGATATATCCGTTTTGTGCAAGTGCTTTTAATCCAACATTGCCTTCGCGGGTTGCACTTTTGCGCATGGCCTGCAATGCTTTTTCGGTATCAAAACCTTTAATTCCTTTGAAGTATGCATCAACAATCACGGGCACCGAATGGTATCCTATCATACAGAAAGTTTCGTTTGCGGCGAGTTCCCATACGGGTAACAAACCACCCTGTTCGTATTGAACCATAAAAGTTTTTATGTAATCCAGAGTGCGCTTCTGATCAATTATTGTCATCAAAGGATGGTAAGCGCGATACGTATCCCACAAGGAAAACACGGAGTAATTGGTAAAATCAAGCGCTTTGTGCACTTTCAGGTCGCGGCCGCGGTAACTTCCATCTACATCCATGTACATATTCGGATTCACCATGGTATGATAAAGCGCAGTGTAGAAAACGGTTTTCTGATTATCCGTGCCACCTTCCACTTCAATTTTCGAAAGCTCCTTATTCCATACTGATTTTGCGCTGCTGCGGACACTCGCGAAATCCCAACCCGGAATTTCAGTGGTTAGGTTGAGCCGGGCACCATCGGTACTAACGGCTGAAATTCCTACCTTAACCAATATTTTTTCTCCGGCTGTAGTGCTGAAATGAAAAATGGCTTTGATGTTTTTTTCATTATCAGCCGATTTAATGCCGGGTTTGGTTTTGTTGTCAACTGCTATTTCGTATGAAGTGAAAGGTTTCGAAAACTCAGCTACAAAATACACATATTGGTTCTCGGCCCAGGAGCGCGAACGTCGCAAGCCTTCAATCTGTGTGTTACTTATTACTTTAATTGACGATTCAAGAACTTCGTCGCGGTGAAAAAGATCGACAAGGATATTTGCTTCACTGGCAGCCGGAAAAGTATAGCTGTGGAAGCCAACCCGTGTGGTGGCAGTTAATTCGGCGGTAATATTGTAATCGTCGAGAACTACCTTATAATATCCCGGATCAGCATCTTCGCTGCTATGTTTAAATTTTGAGCCGTAACCGGGTTTCCCGTCCGACCCATTGTTCCAGCGTGTTTCGCCGATATTTGGCATAAACAGGATGTCGCACAAATCAGGAACACCGGTTCCGTTTAAGTGTGTATGCGAAAAACCATAGATATAGCTGTCATCGTAATGATATCCACCACAGCCATCCCAGCCTTCGAGGCGCGTATCCGGACTTAGCTGTACCATTCCGAAAGGCAAGGTTGCACCAGGATAGGTATGGCCGTGACCACCGGTTCCGATAAATGGGTTCACAAAATCGGAGGGTGTTTTCTGTGCTGATGCTATGCAGGAAATAACAACTGCAACAAGCAAAAGGAATGCTGTTTTTTTCATAATGATTCTTGAAGTATGGATGGATTAAATATAGTGATTTTTTAAATGAAGTTGTAAAAATACAATCTTTTTAAATTTATTTACAAAGTTATAAAAATTAAATTATTTTTGTTCCTGTAAGAAGATAATCCAGAGAGTATACACATCTTTGGAGAACCTGTAAATGAAATAATTAAATTCGTTTCAATATGAAAAATGTCATCACGAGCCTGTTTGCATTTGTTTTTGGGATCATAACTTTAACAGTTCAAGCCCAGGAGCCTCCGATTCCTATAAGTCCGAGGCATTATGTTTGTTATAAAGCTGCTTCACCAGTTATTGTTGATGGTTTGATAAATGAAGCAGATTGGAATTCTGTGCCCTGGAGTGAATATTTTGTTGATATTGAAGGAAGTCTGAAGCCATTGCCAACCTATAAAACCAGGATGAAAATGCTTTGGGACGACAAATACCTGTACATCGCTGCCGAACTTGAAGAACCTCATGTGTGGGCAACTCTTACTGAACGTGAAAGTGTAATTTTTTACGACGACGATTTTGAAGTTTTTATTGATCCGGATGGCGATACCCATCATTACATTGAATATGAAATGAATGCGTTAAATACGCAATGGGACCTGATGTTGCTCAAGCCCTACCGTGATGATGTGAAGCAAAATGTGGCTATTGATAACTGGAATCTGAATGGAATGAAATCAGCAGTCCATGTGAATGGAACGATTAATAATCCAATAGATACAGATAAGGGCTGGACGATTGAAATCGCATTTCCGCTTGATGCTTTGACTGAGTTAAGTACCACCGGTAAAAATCCGGTACAGGGCGAACAATATCGTATTGGTTTTTCGCGTGTTGACTGGACCGTGGATGTTGTTGACGGAAAGTATAAAAAACGCACCCATAAGGTTGATGGCATCGATAAACCATTGCCTGAAAATAACTGGATATGGTCACCGCAGGGAGTTATAGCCATGCACCAGCCCGAAACATGGGGATTTCTGCAGTTTTCGGAAATGCTGGCAGGAAAAGGGGTTGATGCATACGTTCCTGATCCTGACAATGAAGTGAAATGGGCTTTAAGACTGATTTATTACAGGCAGAAAGCCTATTTTGAAAAGAATAATTCCTATACATGGGATATGAACGCTCTGGGGCTCGCAAATTATGTGGTAAATGAAAAGCCCTTCCATCCTTCGATTAAAATGACTTTCTCCACATGGGAAGCTATTGCGACCTCCCTGGACGGAAAATCAACCTGGCATATTATGCAGGACGGCAGGATTTGGAGGGAAAAGTGATAAGTGAAGAGTGAAAGTGAAAAGTGAAAAGTGAA
>CAZOXJ010000001.1:26260-93238 GCA_964583325.1 uncultured Lentimicrobiaceae bacterium | reverse complement strand
GATATAAATGAAATAACCAGCTATTTAACAATGAGTTGCAAATAGTTTAAGACCCAAGTGTCCAAATCCCAAGGTCCAAATTCCAAATTCCAAATCCCAAGTCCCAAGTGTCAAATTTCAAGTGTCAATTCCAAATCTCAATCAAATTGGATCAAGTAATGACATATTATTTTGATGAGAATTTATAAGTCCCAAGTTCCAAATTCCAGGTTGGATTGTTTAAAGTCCTGGAATTTGGAACTTGGAATTTGGACCTTGGTATTTGGTATTTGGTTCTTGGATCTTTAATCTTTCAAATACGTATCAAGCCAGCGGAAAAATTCGCGCTGCCACAGTACGCTGTTTTGCGGACGCAAAACCCAGTGGTTTTCTTCAGGAAAATGCAGGTACCTCGCCGGGATTCCACGTAGCTTTGCTGCATTATAAGCTGCCATTCCTTGTGTGTAGGGAATGCGAAAGTCATTCTCGCCCTCAACAATCATGATTGGGGTATCCCATTTATCCACAAATTTGTGAGGCGAATTGGCGTAAGAATGATCAACCTGCGGATTTCCTTTTTCCCAGTAAGGGCCACCTAAATCCCAGTTAACAAACCACATTTCTTCAGTGGTAAGGTATTGATCTTCAAGGTTAAACATTCCACAATGAGAGATAAATGCCTTGAAACGCTTTTCGTGATGGCCGGCAAGCCAGAGAACGGAAAAACCACCGTAACTCGCTCCAACAGCGCCCATTTTATCTTTATCAACGAAAGGTTCTTTTGCCATTTCATCAACGGCCGAAAGATAATCTTTCATATTTTGCCCGCCATAATCGCCGCTGATCTGATCGTTCCATTCCTGGCCGAAACCTGGTAATCCGCGGCGGTTAGGAGCAATTACAATGTAGTCGTTGGCAGCCATTAGCTGAAAATTCCAGCGGTAGGAGAAAAACTGGCTGATCATACTTTGTGGTCCGCCTCCGCAAAATAAGAGCATCGGATATTTCTTATTTGGATCAAAATCAGGAGGATAAATCACCCATGTGAGCATTTGCTTATTATCAGTGGTTGTAATCCAGCGTTCCTCAACTTTAGCCGAACGTACATCTTTTAGAATTTCTTTATTCGTAAACGAAAGTTGGGTTTCTTTTCCCGAGACATCAATTTTATATATTTCGGTTGGATTTACGGTGGACTGTTTTGCTGCAATAAGGTCTTTGCCGGCCAACTGAACGGAAAGGTAATCCCATGCACCTTTACTGATCTGCTTTATTTCTTTTGTTGCCAGTACGAGTGAATAAATATGAACAGTTCCTTTTGTTGAACTCAGGAAGTACAATATTTTGCTATCCGCTGACCATTCGAAATTGCTGGATATCTGGTCGAATTTCTCGGAATAGTCAGTGTATTTGGCAGTTGCAAAATCATAAATCATAATCCTGTCTTTATCAGCTTCAAAACCATCGCGTGCCATGCTTCGCCAGACTATTTTTTTACCATCGGGCGAAAAAACAGGATCTTGATCATACCCGGCAATTCCTTTCGAAATATTTGTTTCAGCTCCGGTTTTTAGATCATAAACATAAATCTCTGAATTTGTGCTTATTGAATATTCGAGTCCGACAAGTTTTTTGCATGTGTATGCTATTTTATCGCTTTCAGGACTCCAGCATAGCTGTTCCATTCCACCCCAGGGAGCCATCGGCGATTCAAACCGCTGGTTTTCCATAATATCTTTGCCTTTCTCCATTTTACCATCGGCATACGGAGCCACAAAAATATGGCTGTAACTATAATCCGACCAGCTGTCCCAGTGTCGGTACATCAGGTCGTCTTCGATACGGGCATTCATTTTTGGGAGGTCAGGATACATGTCGTTAGGCGTTTTATCCAGTTTAACTCGTTGTGCATAAAGAATATACTTCATGTCGGGTGAATAACTGAATCCGGAGATATCACTTTCGGAAAAGCTAATCTGGATAGGAGCGGAGCCATCAGTATTGGATTCCCAAACCTGCATAGAGCCTGATTCTGCTGAAAGGAAAGCGATTTTTTTCCCGTCGGGCCTGTAAATTCCGTTACTTTCACTTCCTTTGAACGAGGTGATTTTTAAAGGATTGCCACCCGAAACCGGCATTGTATATAAATCGCGGTTCCCTTTGTTCTCAGCCAGGTTGTACCAGCTTACGCCGTATAAAATTGTTTTTGCATCAGGCGAAACTTCTACTTCGCTAACTCTGCCCAGTTTCCATAACAGCTCTGGGGTATAGCGGTTTGGGGTCATACTTTGCTGAGCAAAAGCAAACGAACCGGTGAGGGTTAATAGAAAGAAAATCTGAAGTGTTTTCATCAATTTCGATTTAGTTGGATTAATGGCTGCGAAAGTAGAAAAATAATACTATTTATTCGAAAACTTTATAATTTACCCATCATGAAAGCAAGCCGGTTTTATCATAATGTTAATTCTTCGAAGGAACTTGGGAATAGCAACCAATTAGCTCATTCCGCCTCGAAAATTTCATATTTTTGTAAATATTTCGGTTATATTTTACTTCATAACTGAATATAAAGATCATTTATCTTCTGGTTAGTAAAATAATAGTGAAGATAATTATCATAAATAGTATTGTAAGAATAAATTAAACCCTGATTTCATCCTTCATTTTTATAATAAAGACACAAAAAAATATGGACAAATTTTTCTTGTATTTCTTTCACAAAAAAACTATTCTTTTCATTCTGATTATAGGATGTATTGCATTCATAGTCAGCATGTGGCAACGATATGCGTATATTGATGATTGCTTTTTTGGAGAACAAGCTTATTGGCTGGCGAAAGATGGAATTGTACGAACAAAAACAATTCAGGCAGGACTTGGGTGGGAAGAACGGTTGTTTGTTTACCACAAATTAAATATATGGATAGGTGCCCTGATAATAAAAACTCTGGGCTGGTCGGTGTATTATTTTAAAACCTTCACTCTGATTGTTTATTTGTCATTTTTTCTTCTTTTAAAAAAATATTTGCTGATTGACAGTTCTCGTTTTCCTGATGGAACGAATCTACTGGTATGTCTGCTTATTTTTATCAATCCACTTACATTTATATATGGATTTACCTACCGCCCCGAAATCCTGGTTATGGCGACAGGCTTTGCCTCTTTTATGGCTTTGGAAAAGGTTCGTACAAATGATTCCAGATCAAGCCTTTGGATAATTGTAGCAGGGATAGCGGCCGGCCTGGCTTTTCTTACTCATCTTAACGGTTTAATTTTCGCTGTTAGCGGATTTTTTTACCTGGTAATCTACAGGAAATACCGATTTCTTGTCCCTTATCTATTTAGTGGCGGGATCATTATGTTTTTTTACTTTATTGATTTGCTGCCATCAGGTAATATGGCTAGGTTCCTGTCTCAGATAAGTAACTGGCCTGATGATGTTTCGGGTAATTTTCACTCGAAGACAAATGTTATCATAAGTGCATTGGTAAAATTGTCAACTGAGCATCAACGTTTTTTTTGGAGTGATAAAGTATTTGCATTTTCTATCCTATTCTTTCTTTCTGTTATTATGGCGTTTAAACATCTGAAGGAAACCCACAGGCCACTGCTGATATACTCTGCCATGCTTATTCTGTCATTAAACCTGCTGGGAAGCCAGATTGCTGAACGTTATCTTCTCTACTATTTACCGATGATGGCTTTACTTATTGCATTATCAGTTTTATATTTTCTTAAACAGCGACAGTTTATACGGCTAACTTTAGTAAGTTTTGTTTTACTGCTTCAAATAGGTTTAACTGCAAAACATTGGCTATCGATAATGGACGAAAATTCTGATTTTATTACTGCAAATAAGGAGCTTAGTAATTCTATTCCAGCGGAAAGTGAAAGAATTTTAGCTCCTTATTCCTATATTTATAATGAGATCAGCGACAAAACGCTCACCTATCATACACTCGAATATTTCGAAGTACTTCAAAGAAAAAAATTTACCGGTGCTGAAGCTTCAGCTTATTGTGCGCAACTTGAAATAGATCACATTATCATAAATTATTATCCTGCCGTAGATAAAAAAGTTGATCGCTGGTTTGAGCCTGCCTTAAATGGTAATGATTTAAACTACAGGATATTCAGGAAATACAAAGATCATATAATCCTTTCACGAATAAAAAAGGATTGAAATGAAATAAAGCCAGTCGCTTAAGAAGGATACGTTAAAAGATTACCGTAAGATCAGAATATAGATCGTTTTGATGGTTTATTCTGGTTAATTTAGCAGTTTAAAGAAAATTTAGCAGCTTTTTTGTAATTTGCTATATCAGTGGGTGTTAAACGGGAAAGTGCGTTTAATCCAGTAAAATTGACAAATTAATCTTAAATTTATTCAAATCATTCAATTCAATAAAAACACATGAAGCAAATATTCAATTCATTACAAAAGATGTGGAACGAAAAACCTCTACAACTGGTTATGTTCGTTGCAATATGCACGCGTGTGCTTGCCACAGTTTTTTCCAGGGGATTCGGAATGCATGATGATCATTTCCTGGTAATTGAAGCTGCACAAGCTTGGGTTGACGGAATAATTGTACCAGGAAGACCTCAGTTTTCAGGAGCTGAAGTAATTCCCGACGGGCATAGTATGTTTTACATGGGGCTGCATTTTCTTCTTTTTAAGTTTCTGCAAATAGTTAATATCACTGATCCTTTATTTAAAATGCTAATTGTTAGAATAATACATGCATTAGCATCAGTTTATTCGGTATGGTTGGTTTATAAAATAACAGAGAAAGTTTCAACACAAAAAGATGCTGCTCTGGCCGGATTATTAATGGCATCAATCTGGTTTTTACCTATGCTTAGTGTCCGGAATCTGGTCGAAATATTTTGTATCCCTTTCACTTTGCTTGGAATATTGTACCTTTTGGATTCTGATCGGAAAAATCACCCTTTATTATGGTATTTACTCGCTGGTTTTATTCTTGGGTTGAGTATTTCAGTTAGGTTTCAGCTTATAGTATTTGTTGGTGGTGCCGGGCTTGTCCTATTAATACAACGCAAATGGGTTCCTGCAATTATGGTTGGATTTGGTTCTCTGTTTTCCATCCTGTTGTTGCAGGGTTTGGTCGATTATTATATTTGGGGATACCCTTTTGCCGAATTTATCGAGTATTACGAATACAATCTCCAGGTTGCCTACGATTATATTACAGGCCCATGGTATAATTATTTGTTGTTGCTAGCCGGAATTCTTATTCCGCCGATATCGCTGATGTTGCTTTTTGGTTTTTTCAGGATTTGGCGTAAACAGCTTATGATATTTTTGCCGGCATTTCTTTTCCTGCTATTTCATTCGTTTTTTCCCAACAAACAGGAACGCTTCATTTTTCCGATAATACCCTATATAATCATCGGAGGAGTTATCGGTTGGAATTCTTTCATCCTTACATCAAAGTATTGGTTGAAGCACAAGCGATTACTAACGAACAGCTGGATTTTCTTCTGGATAGTGAACATAATATTGCTGATTCCGGTTTCAACTGCATATTCGAAACGTTCACGTGTCGAAGCTATGGCGTATCTTTCACAATACAAGGGGATTAAAGTTATTGTTACTGAAGATTTAAACAGGAGTAGCGCACAGATGGTGCCGCGTTTTTATTCCGGACAATGGATGCAAGCTTTATACAAATCGAACACAGGAGTACGTTCGTATATGGTTGATTCGATTCCGTGTACTGTCTCGGAAGCCTCTTTTGTGCTGTTTTACAGTGACGAAAACCTCGAGGCAAGAGTTGATTCATTGAAAAAGGATATTCCGTTGCTGGTTTACGAAACTACTTTTAAACCTGGATTTATTGACGATATTATGCATCGGCTCAACCCGGTTAACCGGAACGAAACAATTTACATGTATCGGAATAATGAACTTGCAAAGCCATTGGAATAGCATCTGAATCAGTAAAAAAGAAATCTGCAAAATTGACCAGCAAACTTTTATGGATAGAAAAGAAGAGACTAAATTAGAGATAAGTCATCTTGTAAAAGAGATTAACGATCACAATTATCGTTATTATGTATTGGCCGAGCCTGTGATTTCGGACTATGAATTTGATATGTTGCTCGAAAAGCTTGCAACACTCGAAAAAGAGTTTCCTGAACTTATGCAGCCCGATTCGCCAACTCAAAGGGTAGGGGGAACTATAACTTCTGAATTTACTTCTGCCCGGCATACTTACCCGATGTTGTCGCTTTCAAATACGTATTCGGAAAGTGAATTGCGCGATTTTGATGAGCGGGTACAAAAATTAGTGGATGGCAAATACGAATATATCTGTGAATTGAAATTTGATGGTCTTTCAATCAGTCTTACATACGAAAACGGATTGTTAACCAGGGCTTTAACCCGTGGTGATGGAGAAAGGGGCGACGATGTTACAACAAATATTCGCACCATTCGAAGCATTCCTCTCCGATTGTCAGGCACGGGATTTCCTGAACTATTCGAAGTTAGGGGAGAAATAATTTTACCCCGGCCTGGTTTTGAAAAAATGAATCTGGAACGGATTGAGATTGGCGAAAATCCGTTTGCCAATCCCCGCAATGCTGCTGCAGGAAGTCTCAAATTGCAGGATTCAGCCGAAGTAGCCCGCCGTCCGCTGGATGGGTATATGTATTATGCATTGGGTGAATCACTTACGTTTAATACACATAAGCAAAGTTTAGATGCTCTTGCAGGTTGGGGATTTAAAATTTCGAAGGAAACCGCATTATGCAAATCGATTGATGAAGTGATCAGTTTTATCCAGAAAATGGGTCGTGAACGCGATAAACTCACTTTTGATATTGACGGAATAGTAATTAAGGTTAATTCGCTTGAACAGCAACAGGCTCTGGGCTTTACCGCAAAATCACCGCGCTGGGCAATTGCATACAAATACAAAGCCGAACAGGTAACTACGCAGCTTTTATCTATTGACTACCAGGTTGGAAGAACAGGAGTGGTTACTCCGGTTGCTAACCTGAAACCTGTTCAACTTGCCGGAACCGTTGTAAAAAGAGCCAGTTTGCACAATGCTGATATTATCGCCAAGCTTGATGTGCGTGTCGGCGACTATGTTTTTGTTGAAAAAGGCGGAGAAATTATTCCGAAAATTATTGGCGTTGACCTGAGCAAACGCGATTTATTTGCCGAACCGGTTGTTTTTATCGAAAAATGTCCTGAATGTGACACACTGTTGGAACGACAGGAAGGCGAAGCCGGAAATTTTTGTCCGAACGAAGATCATTGTCCACCGCAGATAAAAGGCAAACTCGAACACTTTATTCATCGCAAAGCAATGAACATCGATAGCCTGGGCGAAGGGAAGATTGAAATGCTCTTTGATAATCATTTAGTTAACGATATTTCCGATTTATACAATCTTAGGTATGAAACTATTTTTGATATAAAGAAAGTTATAAAAGGAAAAGAAGGGGCAAAAGATAAAACATTGAGTTTTCAGGCAAAGACCGCCGAAAATATTATCAAAGGAATAAATGCTTCAAAGTCAGCTCCTTTCGAAAGAGTGCTTTTTGCAATCGGAATCAGGTACGTAGGTGAAACGGTTGCACGTAAACTGGCCCTCCATTTTAAAAATATCGATTCAATTATTTCAGCCAGCCTAGAGGAATTGCAGATGGCTGAAAATATCGGCGAAAAAGTAGCCGCAAGTATTTATGCATTTTTTAGGAAAGGTGAAAATATTGAATTGATAAACAGGTTGAAAGCTGCCGGACTCAATATGGTTGCAGATAAACAGCCGGAATTGCTCTCTACAAATCTTTCCGGTAAAAGTATTGTAGTATCAGGATCATTCGGATCATCAAAACGGCGCAAGGAATTGGAAGAAATGGTGGCAATGCATGGTGCCAAATTGGCAGGAGGAGTTACTTCCAAAACTGATTTTGTTGTGGCAGGCGAAAATATGGGTCCTGAAAAACGACAGAAGGCCTTAACCCTGGGGATTCCCGTGATTTCGGAGGCTGAATTTCTTGAAATGTTACTCTAACTGTTTATATTGGATTGCTTTTTGTAGCTTGCAGCATTGATGCAGATCTTATTATCCTGGCGTACAAAAAAATCAGATTGATCAGCCTGCATTCATAAATGTGATACTTATGGCAATTTTGGCAAAAGATATAGAAATTACTTTTTCGACACTATGCAAACTGGTGTATGATGACCGGTTAAAAGAAGCCTTGAACGAGCTCGGCATATTGGCGCAAGGTATGCATGTGGCTGATTATACGTTGCAATACGAAGATATAAACCAGACCTACCGGATGCTCCTCGAATATAATTTCAGGGGAGTTCCTGATCCTCAGCGGAATGTGATTTTTGGAAAACTAAAAGTTTCGTTGCTCGAACTGGCTGATAAAGTTCATCAACATGCCCTTGCTCAAACGGGTACGCACATCAGCCAGTTAAAAATGCAAATTGAAAAAGAAAAGGAAATAGCCAAGGAAGAAGCAACCCGGCGGATTGATAATTATTCATTTGAACTTGAGTTTACCCGGCTTCTGAACGATACTGATTTATCAGCTCAAAATGCCGAAAATATTTCAATACCGGCTATTTCGCCTAAGCTTTTTCAGCTTATGTGGCTCACTGATAAATATACCGAAACCGACCTTCTGCTGGTAAAAGCTATCAGGGAATCAGAAAGTTTGCCCTGGTACGAAAAATGCCTCGCTGTCAGTGCCATCACTCTAAGTCTGATCAATTGCTTTGATAAAGAGAAGTTTACCGTGCTTTGCGATTTTTACAACGACCGACAGCCGCAAGTTTGGCAACGTGCACTGACAGGACTTATTATTGCAGTGTTTATTTATAACAAACGTCTCGAATTATATCCGACTTTACGATCGCAGCTGCTGCAATATTCATCTGATGAAGTGTTTACGAAAGACGTTAATAACCTGTTGATCCAAATTCTTAAAGCACTTGAAACTGAAAATCTGACACGCAAATTCCGTGAGGAAATTCTTCCGGATGTTCAGAAATTCGAATCGAAACTCCGCGAAAAACTTGATCTTGATAATATTATCAACAACGAACTTGTCGAAGATAAAAATCCGGATTGGGAACAAATTTTTGAAGATAGCCCTGATCTTTTGAACAAAATTGAAAAAATGTCGGAAATGCAGATGGAAGGCCTCGATTTATTTATGGGTACTTTCGCCATGCTTAAAAATTTCGACTTTTTCAGGGAGATATCCAATTGGTTCCGACCATTTTACAAAGAAAATGAGTCGGCACAAAAAGCAGTTAATGACGAAATGCCGGGGAAATCCAATTTCCTCACAGGATTAGAGGAATCCTTTTACATGTGCAATTCCGATAAATACTCGTTCTGTTTTAATATCAATCATCTTCCGCTTGAGCAAAGCCGCAATGTAGTAAGCCTGTTCAATATGGAAGCTGAAAGCATGCGGGAGATTTCCAGCGAAGATGGTTTGCTCAATAAGCCAGGCCGGGATACTTATATTTTTACTCAATACATTCAGGATCTTTACCGGTTTTTTAAAATTCATCCGTTCCGAGCTGATTTTCGCGACATTTTTAGCATGCAATGGGATATTCCGGAAAACTGGCTTATCAATGTCATTTCGGACAACACACCCATAATACGCAACACTGCTGAATTTCTTTTTCTTAAAATGCATTATACCGAAGCTGCCGGTTTGTTTCAAGTGCTTGCCGAAAAACCTGAGCCTGATCAGGCGGTTTACGAAAAGCTAGCGTATTGTTACCAAATGAAAGGCGATTTTAAATCAGCGCTCGATTTTTATAAAAGGGCCGAGTTGTTTGATACAAACCGCATCTGGAGCCTTAAAAAAATAATTTTCTGTTACAGGAAACTTGGCGATAACGAATCCGCGTTGAAATGGAGTCTCGAAGCAGCAGCCCTCGAACCCGATGATGTTTACATTCAAACTATGTTGGGGAACTGCTATCTCGATCTGCAGCAATTCGAAACAGCCCTCGATCATTATTTTAAAGTTGAGTTTCTTTCACCCGAAAACAAAAAAGTTCTTCGTCCCATCGCATGGTGCTGTTTTGTTCTGGGGAAACTCGACCTTGCCCTGAATTATATCATGCTTATTATCGCCGAAACTGCAACCGCTGACGATTTGATAAATGCCGGACATATCGAATTATGCCTCGGAAACAAACCTAAAGCTATGGAGTATTATATTTCTTCGATCACAACCGGTGGAATAAGTCTCCAAAAGTTTTCGGAATCACTCGATTTTGATAAAAACTACTTGATTGCCAATGGAGTTGATCCGGCAGAGATTCATCTTATCACCGATTTTATGCGTTTCAGGAGCTGATAACCGGTGATTTGAAATTATTTTGACTATTTCTGAATAATAGTTCCTGAAAAACTATTACTTTTCTTAATTGTTAATATTAATTAATAAGGGAGTCTGCTAAAATGGTTTGGCTCGTTTATTGAAGATGTTTAATTAAATTCCATGCTATGAAGAAAATATTTTTACTCTCCATCATATTTGTGACTGTGATTTCAGTTAACGCTCAAACTTTCAGAACTAGTTCTGAAAATCAGCTTTATAAAAATTCACTTTCCACTTCTTCAGTTTCAACAACTGATAACTTTATTGATAATCTTTCTGTTTACCCTAATCCGGTAGTAGATATACTCAAAATTTCGTTTAAGAGCGGCCAGAAAAGCAAGGCTGTGATTTTACTTTTCAATAATATTGGGAAACAGGTCTTTACTCAGGAATCAGATGTTGTGCCAGGTAGTAACTTGTTTTCGATCGATGTGAGAAACAAATCAATCGAACCGGGAATTTATTTTGTTCAGATTGTAGTTGAAAACGAAGTTTTAACGCGTAAGTTAATTGTAAAATAATTGCAATTATTTTCCCTTTATTATTTTGAATCTGTTTTTGCATTCTGAAAAACTAAAAACAAACTGACTGATTATTCGTTTATTTATTGATGATTATTTTTAGTCTTTAAATTCGTTCGCGCGGGTATAACTTAATATGCAGAACTCAAAACACTTAATTGTTTTGTCATCGTTGATGGCATTGCTCTTATATCTTGGCCCCAATATGGTTCAGGATGTACATCGTGTTTTCGGGCATCATGATCATCCCGTTTCGTTTCAAGCTCATTCAACTAATCAATTTCAAAATCATGGGGAGAAATGTCCTATATGCTTTTTTGAGTTTAATGTTGTTGATGAATTAACTACGTTTGTATACATACCTGTTATTCGAGTAGCAGTTTCATCGTTTGTTTATGAATATGATAATCAGATTCAGAA
Source organism: uncultured Lentimicrobiaceae bacterium (assembly GCA_964583325.1). Classification (GTDB taxonomy): domain Bacteria; phylum Bacteroidota; class Bacteroidia; order Bacteroidales; family UBA4417; genus UBA4417. The sequence continues at coordinate 81,911 of CAZOXJ010000001.1, read as the reverse complement.
TATAACTTTTCATTATTATAATTTAAGAGCTCCTCCTGAGGCTTAATGGAACCCAAAACCTTATTCGAAAGTTTTTTGTCAATATTCCACTCCACCGGAATGATTAACTTGAAATTAAATAATTCGAATTCAAGTCTGTTTCCCCAGTCTGTTTAACGCTGTATTATCAAGCATATATCTGAATTGCAAGCATTAATGCTTGTTCATTTCAGGTTTTGGTTGTTATTGATATTTTTCTAATCAATCATGATAACAGCAACGCAATTTTATTTTAATAACATCTTTTAAACATGAAAAAAATATTTGCAATTTGTATGGTACTATTCATGGTACATACTTTGCAGGCACAAAACAAAGTATCAGGACTAATTACCGATCAGGACAATTTGCCCTTAGCAGGTGCAACAGTTTTTTTACCCGAAATTAACAAAGGCACCATTTCAAGTGTAAATGGTAAATACGAAATCTCAAATCTGCCAAACGGCAAAATCAAAATTCAGTTTTCTTACATTGGATATACAAGCAGAATTGAGACTATTGTATTAAATGGCAAAAGTTTGGAACTGAATGTATCTCTAAAATTTTCAATAATTGGAACCGAAGAAATAGTGATTACCGGCGGTTACAATGCAACCCAGCATGAAAATGCGGTTAAAATCGAAACTTTGAAACTTAATCCCCGGGCCATTAAATCCACTCCCAATTTCATGGAAGTATTAACACGAATTCCCGGTGTTGATATGATTTCGAAAGGAAGTGGGATCTCTAAACCTGTTATCAGGGGCCTTTCGATGAACGACATTCTGGTACTAAATAATGGTGTCCGTTTTGAAAATTATCAGTATTCAAGTCATCATCCATTAGGTATCGACGAATTTGGAATTGATGATATAGAAGTTATTAAAGGACCTGCATCATTATTATACGGTTCGGATGCCATCGGAGGGGTTATCAATTTTATCAAGGAAAAGCCAGCGCCGGTTGGAACTGTTGTCGGAGATTATAACTTGCAGTTATTTTCAAATACGCTTGGAATGACAAACAATCTTGGGATAAAAGGCACATCAAAAAGTTTTTTCGGAGGATTACGGTTTGGGCAAAAGACTAATGCCGATTTCTTGCAGGGAGGTGGCGATTTTGTTCCCAATTCACGTTTCAACGAGTATTCACTAAAAACTAACGGTGGCTACACAGGGAAAGTGGGAACCTTCAAACTGTTTTATGATTTCAACAACCAAAAACTGGGACTAGTTGAAGATGAAGCAATTGATGCTATTCCCGAAAGAGGCAGAGAAAATAAAATCTGGTACCAGCAATTGAATACTCACTTATTGTCGTCGCAAAACAAGTTATACCTGGGCAAATTTAAACTTGATATAAACTCTGCCTATCAGAATACAGAATTAATTCATTTTGGAGATGTCGGTTTTTATGAATTACAAATGAAACTGTCAACTCTAACTTATGAAACCAGGTTGTATTTGCCTTCAGATAAAAACTCGGAATACATCATTGGATTTCAGGGGATGAATCAAACCAATACAAATATTAATGATCGGGAAACGATATTATTGCCTGATGCAACTACTAATAATTATTCGGTTTTTGGTTTATTGCAACGCACGTTTTACGAAAAATTAAAATTGCAGACAGGTGTCCGTTATGACAATAAGTCAATTGTTAGTCAGGCAATTGGTTCTCCTGAATCATCAGATTACCGCAGTGCCCTGGATAAAAATTACGACAGCTACAGTGGCTCATTCGGAGCTACATTTAATGTAACGGAAAAGCTATTGTTCCGGGCTAACCTGGCGGCGGCATTCCGCACACCAAACCTGGCCGAACTTACTTCAAACGGTCAGCACGAAACACGGTACGAGGTTGGTGATAACACCCTCATTCCTGAAAAATCATACGAAGCAGATTTGAGTATGCATTATCATGAAGATAATTTCACAATAGATGCAGCAGGGTTTTATAATGTTATCAATAACTATATTTTTATCGCTCCAACAGGCGATACAACTGATTCAGGAGTTGATATTTTCAAATACATTCAAAACAATTCAACTCTGTTTGGGGGTGAAGCCGGAATCCATTTTCATCCGAAAGCAATTGATTGGTTGCACTTCGAAGCAACTTATGCCACTGTTATCGGAAAGCAAAAAAACGGAGATTATCTGCCGTTTGTTCCTGCCAATAAATTAAAAATTGAATTCAGGATCGAATCAGAACAGATTTCATTTTTACATAACCCCTTTGTTCTGATAAATTTATCAACTGCCTTTGATCAAAACAACGCCGCCCCTGATGAAACAGTAACAAGTGGATATACCCTCATTGATTTATCTACAGGTGGTAATATAAAATGGAAAAGCCAACTTGTATTCATTGGCATCAGTGCGAACAATATATTTGATGTAAAATATATTGATCATTTATCAACACTGAAAGAAGTCAATTTTTATAATCCCGGAAGGAATATTGCATTAACATTAAAAGTTCCTTTCGGAATTAAAAACAGCGATTAAATAGATTGCACCTTGAATGAACAGGAAATTATGAAATCCTTGAAAATAAAATGCCCGGAGAAATTCTCCGGGCATTTTACTTAAATACTGTAAAGTGTCAGTTATTGATTACCTGTATCTTTCTGTTTATCCATTTGCCCTGGGTTTGGATCTGTAAAATGTAAATCCCTGAGGGCCATGCGCAATCAATTGAAGTTTGTTTAGCTAATGGCGATGAAGAGTGTAAAATACGTCCTGTAGCATCCATTACCATTAATTTCTGAACTTTATTTTCCGAGTTTATTACCACACTTCCGCTATAAACAGGATTAGGATAAACAGAAACGCCTGAATGCATTTGTTCAGCAATACCAACATTTGAATCACAGCTTAAAGTAATTTCCCATCCGGAGCCTTGTATAGCATCATTCGAAATAAATTGAAATGTTAAAGCACCAGCTGAATTTGAAGCTGTAATCATTTGCGGAGTAGTATTTCCACATAGTGTTGCAATAAGATTATCAGCAGTTGATGAGCCATCGAAAATCAACAATTTGTCGTTCGTGCAATCCAGGCCACCTTCTTCAATATCGATATTGTTAAAAATGGCTGTAAGCTTTTTCATAGCTTCGTTGGGATAAAATGTAATAACACTTTCTTCATTTTCAGCGTATTGTCCGTTTGGGCCACCGGCATCGAAAAACTGCGCATCGCAAACAGTATAGGCTTTATCGGCCATGAGATACCAAGGTTTTACATCGATGTACTGATTACGAACTAACGAATCTACTGCACCGGATCTTGAAACTACCAGTTTTACAGAGTAAATACCAGGTTGCTGGTAACTCACAACCGGATTCTTCTCATTGGATGCTGAAGGTGTGGCACCTTCGAAAGTCCATGACCAGGAAACGGGATACCCAGCCGATTGATCAGTAAAATACACTGGATGATCGACTGCAAGAATGGTAGTATCGGCCTTGAAATTAGTTTCAAGCCGACCATCGTAAAGCTGAACATCCAAAATTGTTGTTTGCTTGTCGGTTATCTGAACAGCAAAAGTTTTTGGCAAATATCCGGGCGATGAGTAAGTAACATTATAGGTTCCGGCTTTTAATAAGCGGTGATAATCACCTACTTGCGGATCAGTATAAACATGTGAGCTGTCAAGGTCAAATCCCGAAATGTAAACTTTGGCATACAATGGAGACCCGCTCATTGAATCGGTAACCAGGCCATGCAAACCATAACCAGCTTGTTCAATGTAATTCAGAAGCGAGCGGTAGTTGTAATTCCAATGAGGAATCAGCTGATTTTCAGGTATTAATTTAGTATCCGAAATTTCCAGTGTTGATTCGCGGCAATTCCGGAAGAAATTCATATAATCCTGCCGTCCACCAGTTATTTCGTACCATGCATGACCATTTGTAATGCCATTATTATATTCATTAAAGTAATTTGAAGGAGCATTAACATGAACTGTATCAGCATATTCGCGGCTTGTATAAATCCACCATGCATCATCGGCGGTAAGTTTTGCCCAGGTATCCCAGGGATAGTTCAACACTTCTGTTCCGCCATGAAAATTTGCTCCCATTGTAAACGTGTTGAACCCAGCGAAATTCATAAAAGCAACAGTTTCAGGCTGCCATGCGTTGCCGTCAGGATGCTGTCCGGCTCGCGGGTCAGGGTAATTACGGTTCAGGTCAACGTTGTTTGCATTTCCCCTGGTTGCTCCGTTTACGCTGTTGTTACCTCCTTTATAGGTTCCGTCAGGATTGGCAAGCGGACAGATTACTATTTCAAAATTGTTAACCATATTGGTAAGCCGGGTATCATTTCCATAGCCTGTTAAGAGATAATCTGCCAGGTGGAGCATTAAAATATAACCGGTAGTTTCGTCGCCATGAATTGATGAAGTATATAGAAACTCAGGTTCTTTTTCCTGTATATTAACATTGTCCGAAATCCGTAAGCCTAAGATCTTGCGCCCGCTTGCTAAAGTTGCAACAGTAATCAGTTTGCAGATTTGAGGATAATCTGATGCAAATTGTGCCATGATGGCTTCGTAGGCAGGATATGTAGGGTAATAATTCCATGTAAGCACCTGAGCCGGATTGTCCGACATCTGAACCGTAATTAATTCAGAAGGAGCAGTAAGAACTTCAAACTGATATCCGTATTTAGAAAAATTGGTAAACTCTTCAGAATTGGCGTAAGCAAATACAGTGTTGCCCTTAACGTTGCTTATCGATATTTTCTGAGTCAGTTCCGATATTTGAGCGCGGTCCGCAATCTGAAAACTGAAATAAACTTCACCGCGACGGGCTATTTCCCGTTTTGCCTGTTCATTCTGATTTAAAATGGTTTGGGCTGATAAGTTACTGAGTGCTGAAAGAAAGCAAATCAGCAGTAATAAAAATTTCATGTGGTATTAAAGGTTTTGGTAAACGGATTTCTGACTATTCTTACTATTGTGATTTCATGATTTTACATCTTTACCTGATCATGATTGCTGAAAAGTTATTATTCATGGATAACGGGTTGGAGTTCAGCAATAAGGGCAGATAGATGGTTGTAATGTGCTTTTTCAATTTTAACGAGTGGTAACCTCAAATTATTCGATATGATTTCCTGAATTTCAAGTGCTGCTTTAATTCCGGAAGGATTTCCATCTGCAAAAACAGACTTAGTAAATTCGGTAAGTCTGAAGTGTATTTCCCTTGCTTTGCGCATCTCTCCATTTAAACCAAGCGATACCATTTCCGAGAATTGTTTTGGAAAAGAGTTGGCAACAACCGAAATTACACCATCGGCTCCCATCCCCAGCAAGGGTAAGGTAAGCAAGTCGTCGCCTGATATCACCAGAAAGTCTTTTGGCTTTTTACGGATAATATCCATGATTTGTTCCATATTACCCGATGCTTCTTTCACTCCAATAATGTTATCGAATTCAACAGCAAGTTGGAGCGTAATCTCGGGTTTCATATTAACCGATGTGCGCGAGGGAACATTATACATTATTATAGGCAGCGGACTAACAGTTGCAACATTTTTGTAATGCAGGTATAAGCCTCGTTGCTGGGGTTTATTGTAGTATGGTGTTACTGAGAGTATTGCATCATACCCGTCGAGGTTATTCGAACGGATTGTATTTATTACTTCCTGGGTATTATTGCCTCCAATGCCGATAACCAAAGGAATTCTCTTATTGGCAATTTCAACAACAAATCCCGCAAGAGCATTTTTTTCTTCCCTGGTTAAGGTAGCCGTTTCAGCTGTTGTTCCCTGCACAACAAGGTAATCAACTCCACCCCCGATAAGGTGCTCAATCAAACGTTCAAGAGCTGTAAAGTCAATAGTACCTTGTTTATGAAACGGTGTAATCATGGCTACTCCCGTGCCTCTGAATTTTGTAATCATACGATTAGTTGTTTATCATGCTTAAATAATGTATTACCTGTTCGGCAAATGAATCAATGGTTTCATCTTGTCCTGCATGTATCATCAGGTCATAAAAAGATTGGTGGTCCTCGCTGTACCTGCCAACTTTAAGTCCTGCTTTCGACAATGCTGAACAATACAGCAACGGCAAATAATCACTCAAACTGAGATCAATAAGGATATCATATTCAGTTTCAATGAACTCCTTAACAAATGGTTTTTGAGGCTGATACCTCCAGTTAACGTCTTTGGCCGTAATTATATCCTGGGTTATTTTTGGAATGAAATAATGAGGGATGATTTTGAGGTCGGTATAACAAACTACCCTGGTTTTCAGATTCAAATCGTTCAACCGCATTAAAATCAACTCAACTTTTTTATAGGTAGCCTCGTCAGGGAGATAATATAGTAAGGTTACAGTTCGTGCACTTTCCAGGTTTACTGGTTTTTGTAACCGGTTCATTGCATGCAATTGCTTAATCAGATATGACTTAGCAAATTTTTCGCGTATGTTTTTGACTATTTTCAATGATACTTAGTTATTTACTCAACATTGTACCTGCCTTATGGCTTTTCTCTTTGGAACTTGCTAAAATACTCAAATTTTCATCAAGTGCTTTATTCAGAGAAAAAAATGCTCTGCTATGATTCAACTTCTGGGTACTCAAATGTGTTGAACCCTATTTGAAATTGTTGAAACTGGAAATTATTTCACCGATATACATTCGGTGATAATCTTTTTTGGGATAGTTGGCATCTATTCCCTCAACCAGGAAATTTTCGGGCGTGATATCCGAAAAGTAAAGTTTCCTGCACTCTAACATCAGTTTAGCCTGTTCGTAAAAAACAGATCCTTCGGGCGATTCGAAGGGTTTCAGTCCTGTTGCTTTCATTTTATCGGTTTGCCTGCCGGATATTTTACCACACAAATTCAATGCATCACGAAAACGTTCGTCGAAAAAACTCATGGTAAAGAGTTTATTCGACTCCATTAATTTATAGGTGTATCGCTGTGGCCTCACAAAACAAAATACAACCGGTTTATTCCACAAAATTCCCATTCCTCCCCAACTTGCCGTCATGGTATTAAATGAATTCATATCTCCCGCCGAAAGCAGAAACCAGTCATCGTCAATGAGTTCGAAAGGATTCTGACTTATTTCATTTGGGCTTATTCTCTTAAGTTCTTTATAGGTCATGACTTTTTTTTACTTGTTTTAAATGAAGAAGATTCAATGGATTTGAACCTAAATTGTGAATATTTTTATGACTGAAACGCAGCACTTCATCATAATAGAGCACCACCACGGGTGCTTCATCTATCATAAGCTGGTCCATCATCATGTATTTTTGCCCCCTGAGTGAATCGTTGCTTTCGAACAGGCACTCCCGGTAAAGTTTATCAAAAGCCGGCGAAGAAAAATGAGTATAATTAGGCCCGGCCGGACAAAAGTTTGGAGAATAAAAAAGCGAGAGATAATTTTCCGCATCAGGATAATCCGCAATCCACGACCCGCGGAAAAATACAACTTTTGACTGGGCAATCATTTCGCGCAATGTCGCAGGTGGCGTAACATCTATTTTTACGGGAATTCCTATTTCACCAAGCTGACTTTGAATAAATTTACACAAATCGAGGTATGACGCATTGGTTGTAAGTGTAATCGGTGGCAACCCTTTTCCTGCAGGATACCCTGCTTTGCTGAGCAGTTGCAATGCTTTTGCCGGATCGTAATTGTATCCGCTTATTTGTTGCTGGTCGAACCAGGGCATACCTGCAGGCACAAATCCTGATGTACCTGCAATTCCAATATTGTTGCGTAAGTATCGCATCATTTTTACCCTGTCGAAACCATAATTTATAGCTTGCCTTACCAGTTTATTTTTTAGCGGACTGGCGGAGGCAACCGAATACCTGGTATCAATCAGGATTCCCAGGTACTCGGTATTCAGGTATGGTTGTTTGGTCATTGTAATATTTCCAGAATGCTTAGGGCGCAACTCCCCGTAATTTGTTAATAATTCGTCCTTATAGCTTGCATCAATACCTGAAACGAAGTCGAGGTTGCCTTTCAAAAATTCCAGAAATGCTGATTGCTTGTCAACAATAAAAGTAACTGCCACAGCATCAAGGTAGGGCAGGGGACCATCTTTTCCCTTTTCAAAATAATTATCGTTCCGGAGCATCACCAGCTTTACGCCTTCTTTCCACATACCGAACCTGAATGGACCTGTACCTACTGGATGCTGCCTGAAATCAACTCCATATTTGGAAATAACTTCGTGTGGAACAACGGAACAATATTGCATACTTAATAAACCAAGGAAGGGAGGAAATGGTGCTTTAAGGCTGATAGTGAGAGTAGTATCATCAATTGCACTTATCGCAAACTTACCGTTAACTTTTTTCACTTGCACCAGCACCCAGGCTCCGGGCGAAGCAAGTTTTTCATCAAGTACGCGGTTAAAACTGTATACAAAATCATCAGCTACGACTTTTCTCCTGTTTTTCCCTCCAAATGCTTCATGATCATGAAAATATACATCATCACGTAAATGAAATATGTAGTTCAACCCATCAGCTGATAGTTCCCAGGATTTGGCAATGCAAGCTTTAACTTTCAGGTTATCATCAAGCTGCACAAGCCCGTTAAATAGCTGGTTAACAGCCCATATATTAGCCTGGTTGTGCGCAAATGCCGGGTCTAAAGAAGTAATTCCAGCAGATTCATTATATCTGAATACTGTCCGTCCGTCATTTTCGAAATTCCCTGAATTACATGCTTCAGCCAGCAATGCTAAAACCAGGAAATAATAAATTACAGAGAATTTCATCGTTTGTTTAATTGAGTTTTCAAAATTACAGCTTTGACAGATATGTCCTGAGAACTTTCTAAAGGATATGCCAGAAAAACCTATTTTTGTCCTTAGTAATATATACAACAATATGAAAAAGATATTTTTACCCCTTACAATTCTTTTGTTTTGCTTTGGCAGCCTCAATGCACAACATACTTTCGTCAATGGAGCCGAAATGTGCTCGTATAAAAAATCGGCAAGTACTAATTTGGCAGCGAATTCTTTCCGCTCACCCAGTGCTCCCAAACATGCATTCGATGTGCTCAAATACACCTTAAATATTGATATGGTGAATTGCTTGCAAAGTCCGTATCCAAATGATTTTGAAGCTGATGTGAAAATTCTTTTCAGGATCGACTCGGCTTTGAATCAAATAGTACTCGATGCGAATAATCAATCATTAACTATTTCCGGGGTGCAATTGAATGGAATATCTTTTACGCATCTTGCCGATAAATTAACTATCCAACTCAATAGGACTTACAATCCCGGTGAAGAGGCTGAAGTTCATATTTTTTATTCTCACTCCGATATTTCTGATGGTGCTTTTTATGCTTCAGGAGGTTTTGCTTTTACTGATAGCGAGCCTGAAGGTGCCCGAAAATGGTTTCCTTGTTACGACAAGCCCAGCGATAAAGCTATGACTGATATAACGGCAAAAGTGCCTCTAGGTGCCCGGTTAGGCTCTAACGGCCGACTACAGGATTCAATCGTGGATGGAAATACCATTTCTTATCATTGGATAAGCCGCGATCCTGTTGCCACTTATCTCACTGTGCTCACAGCAAGCAATAATTTTAATCTCGATATTGTAAACTGGACGAATCCCAATACATCAGAGGTTATTCCTATCCGCTTTTATTATAACAATGGTGAAGATCCTTCTTATATCAAAAGTATAATAGGAGACATGACTACCCTTTTCTCGACAAAATTCGGGGATCATCCATTCGAGAAAAACGGGTTTGCAACTCTGAATAACGAATTTGCATGGGGCGGTATGGAAAATCAGACACTTACAAGCTTATGCTCAGGTTGCTGGAGCGAATCGTTAATTGCACATGAATTTGCGCATCAGTGGTTTGGCGATATGGTAACGTGTGCTACCTGGGCTGACCTGTTTCTGAACGAAGGATTTGCAACCTGGACGGAGGCCTATTGGTACGAAAACCGGAATGGTTATGACTACTACAAAAATAAAATGGCAGGTTATGCCCAAACTTATTTCGACGGGAATCCACATTGGGCTATTTCGTCACCATCATGGGCCGTTACAACTCCTTCAGTTAATGTACTGTTCAATTATTCAATTACTTATATGAAAGGAAGTTGTGTAATGCATATGTTGCGATATACTCTCGGTGATGATGTTTTCTTTCCGGCCTTAAAAGCGTATGCTACTGATACAGTTGATTTTAAGCATAACTCAGCAACGATTGAAGATTTTAAAAACAAAATGGAAGTTGAGTCAGGCCAGGAATTGGATTGGTTTTTCGATCAGTGGATTTATAAACCTGATCATCCTATCTATAGAAATGTTTATGGCATTACATCAGAAGGAAATGGAAAATGGTTTGTCCACTTTACGGCAAATCAGGAAGAACAAGCTTTCTTGCCTTACTTCCAGATGCCATTGGAATTGCTCATAACCTTTGATGATGGATCAGATTCTTTGATAAGGGCTTTTAATAGTTTTAGCGGTCAGGTATTTGCTTTTGAATTCGACAAAGAACCCAATTTGGTCGTTTTTGATCCCAATAATGAAATACTTCTCAAAACCGGAACAACAGTTACAGGGATTGAGGATAAAATAGCAGGTAAACAAATCTTTAGCCTCAGCTTTTTGCCAAATCCATTTGCGAACAATGCACAAATAAGTTTTAGTCTCGAAAACCCCGATTTCGTAACTCTCGAATTGTATAGTAACACAGGGGTAAAACTCAGAACTATATCTGAAAAATATTATCCGTCCGGCGATCACTCAGCTGAATTTGAATCCGTTGGCCTGAAAAATGGAATTTACTTTGTTGTGCTGCGAACAGCCAGGAATGCTGAAACGATAAAAATTATCAGGGCTGAATAAATAAAAAAACCGGAGTCTATCCGGTTTTTTTATGTCAGTAAATACGACAATTTAGTTCTTTGCAACAAGTGCATGATCAAGAACATCAATCATATCAGTAAGATAATGGAATTTCAGACCTTTTATATAATCAGGTTTAATTTCTGCAATGTCTCTTCTGTTTTCTGATGAAAGAATAATATCGGTAATCCGTGCTCTTTTTGCGGCAAGAATTTTTTCTTTCACTCCGCCAACCGGTAAAATACGTCCTCTTAAAGTTATTTCGCCCGACATGGCCAGCTTTTCATTAACCGGTTTCTTGGTGAACGCTGATGCCAGGGCTGTAAACATAGTAATTCCTGCCGAAGGACCATCCTTAGGAGTAGCACCTTCCGGAACATGAATATGAACATTCCATTTTTCAAAAACCTCATTTTCGAGTTTCAGCTGGCTTGCATGTGCTTTCAGATATTCATAGGCAAGGGAAGCTGATTCCTTCATTACATCGCCAAGGTTTCCTGTAACAGTAAGGTTTCCTTTTCCCGGGCTAAGGCTTACTTCAACGAAAAGAATTTCACCGCCAACTGCCGTCCATGCCAAACCTGTTGCAACTCCGGGTGTATTTCCCGAATAACTTTTCTCATTATTAAACGGTGCTGGTCCCAGTATTTTCTCAAGTTCAGCAGGTGAAATTGTTGCAGACACATCTTCGTCCATTGCAATGTAACGGGCTCTGTTACGGATTACTTTAGCAATAGTTTTCTCAAGTAATCGTACTCCTGATTCCCGGGTATAATTTTCGATGATGGACTGAAGCAGTGGCTTTCCAAAAGTAATTTTTTTCTTATTGATACCATGCTCGGTCATCTGTTTAGGCACCAGGTGTTTACGGGCAATTTCTATCTTTTCTTCAATCAGGTAACCGCTCAGGTCAATTATTTCCATCCTGTCGCGCAAAGCTGGATGCACCGTATTGAGAGAGTTTGCAGTTGCAATAAACATCACTTTTGATAAATCATACTCTACTTCCAGGAAATTGTCATAAAATGAGCTGTTTTGTTCCGGATCTAGCACCTCCAGTAAAGCAGCCGAAGGATCACCATTTACTGTCATACCCGAAACTTTATCGATTTCGTCAAGAACAAAAACAGGGTTCGACGATTTTGCTTTACGTATACTTTGTATAATTCTTCCGGGCATAGCACCTATATAGGTACGGCGATGTCCCCTTATTTCAGCTTCGTCGTGCAATCCGCCCAACGACATGCGTATATAATTCCTGCCTATTGCTTTGGCAATTGATTTTCCAAGAGAGGTTTTTCCTACTCCCGGAGGTCCAACAAGGCATAAAATTGGTGATTTCATATCACCTTTTAGTTTCAATACGGCAAGGTACTCAATAATCCTTTCTTTTACTTTCTCCATACCATAATGGTCTTTATCCAAAACCTTCTGGGCGTGATGCAAGTCAAAATTATCCTCGGTAAAAGTTTCCCATGGCAAATCAACCATTACTTCAAGATAATTTACCTGGAGCGAAAACTCCATGGCCATCGGATTCATGCGTTGTAGCTTGGCAATTTCTTTTTCGAAAACTTTAAAAGAAGCTTCCGGCCATTTGCGGGAGAATGCTTTTGCTTTTATTTCGTTGATCTGCTGCTCGTTGGGGTTATTGCCAAGTTCTTCCTGTATCTGCTTTAGCTGCTGATTAAGTAAATAATCACGCTGCTGCTTATCCATATCTACTTTTACTTTGTTCTGAATCTGGTTTTTCAAATCCAGCATCTGAATCTCCTTTGAGAGCAGCATCAAAACTCTGTTGGCGCGTTCCTCAACATCCAGAATACTTAAAAGATTTTGCTTTTCACTTATATCAACGTTCAGATTTGATGCAACGAAATTAACAAGGAATACAGGGCTTTCAATATTCTTGATGGCAAATGCTGCTTCACTCGGTAAGTTTGGCGACTGATTAATTATCTGAATGGAAAGATCTTTTATTGAGGCAATCAGCGCTTCAAAACTTTTATCTTTCTTTGATGTGAATACATTTTTGTCAATACTAATAACTTCAGCTTTAAAATAGGGTTCCGATTGCAGAAGCTGTCCCAGTTCAAATCGTTTTTTACCCTGAATAATGGCTGTTGTATTGCCATCAGGCAATTGCAGTATCTTTATAATATATGCTACAGTTCCTATTTTATTCAAATCGTCATAACCGGGATCTTCAATATCGCCGTCCTTTTGTGAAACCACGCCTATAATACGCTCTCCTTTATAAAACTCCTTGATAAGGCGTATTGATTTATCACGTCCAACGGTAATAGGAATAACTACACCGGGAAATAAAACTGTGTTCCGAAGTGGCAAAATTGGTAAAACCGGAGGAACATCTTCCGAATTAATGATTTCTTCATCCTCAGCTGAGAGTAATGGGATGAATTCCGTTTCATCTTCCATAACATTCGAAAGATGCAGATCAGCTATGTTTATATTGTTATCCATAAGTAAAGTGACAGTTTGGCATATATAATGCCTCATTAAAGTTGGTCATGGCTAGGTCAAGAACCATGCCATTACAATAACAAGGCACTTTGTCGGATGTTCAGCTTTTTGAAAGTATTAGTACTGCTTCCGGTTGATTTATCAAAGGTTATCGGGTCCTTGATTTTTCGAGAATCGTCATGCAAAATTCTATGAAAACCAGTTTTTGCCTAAACTATTTTCTGTTCAGATTTTATTGAATGACCTGTTTAAATTACTGAATGACAATGATATTGAATTGGAATTAAGGATATAAATCAATTTTTCCAAAGGAAAATCCCTTTTACATCAACCTGTTATCGGCGGTTAATTCGAAAACGGCACGAAAAATATTTTCTTCCACCGTGTCGAAGGCAATTCCGCGCCTGGCATACACTGCTTTTGCAGTTTCCATAGCTTCATCAAGTTTGTGCTTTCTGAAACCGGTAGTTCCCCCCCATACAAAAGAAGGAATAAAGTTACGCTGATAACTCACTCCGAAAATATTAGAACAAACGCCAGCAGTAGATCCTGAGTTAAACATCGAACTGATGCCTGTTTTAGTATGATCGCCCATCACCAGACCACAAAACTGAAGATCTGTGCTGATAAACTTATTTTCGCCGTAACTCCATTGTTTTACAGGCTCATAATTGTTTTTGAGATTGCTTGTGGTGGTTCCTGCTCCTAAGTTGCACCATTCGGCTATTACCGAATCACCCAGGAATCCGTCGTGCGCTTTACTCGAATACCCGAAAAGGATACTGTTGTTGATTTCGCCTCCGGCTTTGCACCAGGGCCCGATTGTAGATCCTTTGTAAACAAGCGTTCCCATTTTTAATACCGAACTCTCGCACAAGGCCACCGGCCCAATTATATGGCATCCCTGCATTACTTCCGCATTTTTTCCGATATATACGGGTCCTTTCAGGGTATTGATGGTTGAGCACTCAATGCTTGCGCCTTCTTCAACAAACAGATTGTCTCCAAGTACCTGGTTGGTCGACGAAATTTCAGCTGATTTCCTGTTTGTTGTAATGAGTTTAAAATCATCTTCAATTGATTTCTTATTCATTCCGAAAATATCCCAGGTATTATTAATCTTTTCAAATGATGCTTTTACTTGTTTGCTCTTCAGTTCAGGAGACGAACCTTCTGTAAAATGTTTCAGGTTTTCGGCGGTCAGGTGAATCGCCACAACATTGTCGTCAAATACAAGCGAAGTGTCAGTTTCGAGTGACAGAATTTCAGCAACAAGTTCCTGGTTGGGCAAAATCGAACCATTAATCAGATAATTGTCGGCTCCGACTTTCAATTTGTATTTTTCCTGAAGATAAATATCTGTAAGAAATGATACTGTTTGTTGGAGATGTAATTCCCATTTTTCACTAATGGTAAGTATTCCGATTCGGATTGAGCTAACCGGGCGGAAAAATGTGAGAGGCCGCAGTGAAACACGGCTGTGATCATCGAAAAGTATAAAATTAATCATGGTTTTATAAATATATCCGGCCAATAAAGATACATGCTTATAGTCAGGTAGCAATACAAATGTAGCACGCTGTTGATAAAAGAGCGGAAATGTGCAAAAAAAAAGCTACCCATCGAGGATAGCTTCACTATTTCTTTCGAAATGAATAAAAGGACTATTTAGCCTTATTTTTCATTTGTGCTGATTTCTCCATTTTTTGACGGAATTTGTCAACACGGCCTGTTGTATCGACCAATTTAATTTTACCGGTGTAGAAAGGGTGCGATGTGTTAGAGATTTCCAGCTTTACAAGTGGATATTCCTTACCATCTTCCCAGGTAACTGTTTCCTTTGTGTTAACGGTCGAACGGGTCATAAACGAGAAATCGTTCGATATATCTTTAAAAACTACAAGGCGGTATTCCTTTGGGTGGATGTCTTTTCTCATGATGCTTTCAGCTTAAATTTCAGGGCTGCAAAATTATACATTTTTTGCTCACAAACAAATATTCACAGCTTTTTATTTAACAATATTTTGTTAGCATGTTTTTTATGTAAATGATTTACAAGTCAGTTAAAAACTTCATAACATCAATTCCATCGGCATAATCGGCCAAACCCGGGGTTTGTGTACTTCCCAAATTTGCAGTTTTATCTGATACAAATAATTCTGTAGCAATACATTGTATGTTTTCAGTATCTGATTTTAACTTTTTCTGTAACGATTCCAGGCTATTATAATACTCATAAAAAATTACTGGAATAGGAGCGGAGTATTGTTCCGATTCAGTTAACAGAATTACTCCGTTATCGAGGTGTGGCGTACTGTTAAGCAGATAAATGGAGCTGTGGTAGCTGTGGTTGTTCATGTATTTGTAATGATCCGATAATGTTTTACTGTAAGGTTCAACAGCTTTGAATAACATTTCGGGAGCAAATCCTTGCGGTATGAAAACTTTTGAAACATTCCGGCATCCCAATCCAAAATACATGCAAATATCATGACCTAGTTGAAGAAGTGTTTCCCCATCTTCGTTACCCGAAATTACTGCAACTCCATTTCTGTTTTTCCGGATGATATGCGGATATTTTGAAAAATAATACTCAAAATACCGGGCTGTGTTATTACTCCCTGTGGCAATGATGGCATCAAAGTCGCTTATGGTGTTTTCGGTAAACTCAATCATTGATGCAAATCCAGGCTCAATCCTGCAGAGAACTCCGGCGATTGATGGCAGCAGAATTTTATCGCCCGATGAAAGCTTTCCGATAAAATGATGACCACATAAAAGTGTACATAAAAAATCATGAAATCCAACAACAGGTATATTTCCGGCCATAATCACAGCAATACGTTTCGGCTTGGTCTTATCAATACCATGTTTATACTTTGATATCCAGCTAACCAAAGAATCTTCATTCAATGTTTCACTCCATGTTTTTAGTGCAAATGAAATATTTTCAGGTGTAAACCATGGATTATGAAAACCTGCAGTTTTAATGGAATCATATATTTCTTCGGCATCTGGATTTAAGATGCTGTTTTCAGTTTTACCATAATCTGCGGCAAGTCCCATTGTTTTGCCGAGTTCAACAAAAGCCCGGATACGGGAATCAGTAGAAGGGATTGGAATCATATATCTAACTTTAAAACAAGCGCACTTGTATTCGTATTCAACAGCGAAATTACCTGTAAAAATCATACTTTTGCCAATTAACTTATTTTTCTGAAAATTGGTTCAATGAAATTATCCTTTTCAACTCTTCTTCTTTGTTTGTTTCTGATTGCAAATGGCAGTCTGGCGCAAACCGGTATATTAAAACCAACAGTTCAGGATTCATTAGGAAAGTTAAGTGCCAATATCTGGAAGCAAAAAACTGATGAAGCTCGAATAGCTGCAAGTGATACATTTTTCATCAGGTTCAGGATGGCTTTGGAAAATAATGAATTAGCCTTGCTAGCTTATGATTCGCTACCCGGAATAACACGCGCTGTATCCGATGATGGATTTGTGCGCATATTTACCTGGAATGTACCAGTTTCGAATGGTAAAAATAAGTATTGGGGAATAATTCAATTATTACATGACAGTTCTGAAATAGTACCGTTAACATTCATTAATGATGCAGAGTCCGCTATAATGACCGGAAAATATACTCCTTTAACATGGTATGGCGCGCTTTATTATAAAATTATAGATGTTGAAATTGAAAACAAAAAGGTATATACTTTGCTTGGCTGGGATGGTTTTACAAACGAGGCTAACCGGAAACTGATTGACGTGCTTTCCATGGATGCTTCTGGCAATTTAACATTCGGAATGCCGGTGTTTAAAACGGATCAGGGGATTAAATCCAGGATAGTTTTTGAGTATGCCGAAAAGGCTACTATGCTTTTAAGATATGATTATCAGGCAATAAACATTGAAAAAAGAAAGAAAATCAAAAAGGAAAATACCTGGTTGATAGTTATGGACAGGCTTGTGCCAATGGATCCGTCCTTGAAAAATATGCGTAAATACTATGTTCCTTCCGGTGATACTTATGATGGATATATTTTCAGAAATGGATATTGGATACTGGTTGAAGAAATTGAAGTAGCTAATAAGAAGAAAGATGCTTTATAACTAAATCCGGAAAAATTGAGTGTTAATTTCATTTGTATAAATTTACCCAAACGTATTATTCAAAAATCAGTACTTTTTTCTCTTGAAAATGTACCAAAAAATTATCATTTATTTTTTGCTTGTCCAGCAAAACATTTTATAGCTTTGTGTGAAATTAATAACAATAGAACTCTTCTGTGGGTGTGTCGTTTTTAATTGGGTAAAAATCTGTAAATCTTTATATTAATAATAAAACTTACACAAATGAAAAAGTATAATTTTAACGCAGGGCCCTCCATATTGCCCCGCATCGCAATCGAAAACACCGCTAAAGCAATACTTGATTTAAATGGTATTGGTATGTCGCTACTCGAAATTTCACATCGGAGTAAAGATTTTCAGGCAGTGATTGACGAAGCCGTTGCTTTGTTCAAGGAAGTTCTTAATATCCCTGAAGGTTATCATGTGCTTTTCCTTGGTGGTGGAGCAAGCCTGCAATTTTGCATGGTTCCTTTCAATTTATTGAATAAGAAAGCTGCATACCTCGAAACAGGCGTCTGGGCAAAAAAGGCCATCAAAGAAGCAAAGCTGTTTGGTGAAGTGGCTGTTGTTGGAACATCTGCTGATAAAAACTTTAATTATATCCCTTCAGGTTGGGAAATACCGGCTGATGCCGATTATTTTCATATAACTACCAATAATACAATTTATGGTACCGAAATCAGGGAAGATTTTGATTCGTCTGTACCTTTGATTGCCGATATGTCGAGCGATATACTTAGTCGTCCGGTTGATGTGTCGAAATATGCCATGATTTATGGCGGAGCACAAAAAAATGCTGGTCCCGCTGGAGTTACCTTCGTTATTATTCGCGAAGATATTTTGGGTAAAGTTGAACGTGCAATCCCGTCAATGCTCGATTATCGCATTCATATCAAAGAAGGCTCAATGTTTAATACACCTCCTTGTGTAAGTATTTTTACATTAAAAGAAACATTGAAATGGGTGAAGGAAATGGGTGGAGTTCAAAAAATGGAAGAACTGAATATCGCTAAAGCCAACCTTCTCTATAATGCAATTGACAACAGTAAAATGTTTGAAGGAACAGCTGCAAATAACGCTCGATCGCTGATGAATATCTGCTTTGTGATGAAAGAACAATACAAAGATAAAGAAGATGATTTTATGGAATTCGCCAAATTATCTGGTATGGTTGGTATTAAAGGACATCGCTCCGTGGGAGGTTTCAGGGCATCAACATACAATGCATTACCCATTGAAAGCGTTCAGGCACTTATCGACTGTATGAACGAGTTTGAAAAAGCAAATAGCTAATTCATTATTAAACTTTTAATAACCGTAACTATGAAAAAAGTACTGGTTGCCACTGAAAAACCTTTTGCAAAGGCTGCCGTGGACGGCATAAAGAAAATAGTGGAAGAAGCAGGATTTGAGATAGCGCTTCTCGAAAATTATGCAACAAAAGATGAACTTATTGTTGCTGTTGCAGATGCTGATGCAATAATAATCAGAAGTGATATTATAGATGCCGACATACTTGAAGCCGCCTCAAAACTGAAAATTGTCGTAAGGGCAGGAGCTGGATACGATAATATTGATCTTGCCGCGGCAACTGCAAAAGGTGTTGTAGCTATGAATACTCCAGGTCAGAATTCAAATGCTGTTGCAGAACTCGCTATTGGAATGATGGTATTTGCAGCACGCAATAATTTCAATGGATCATCTGGCACTGAACTGAAAGGTAAAAAACTCGGATTGCATGCTTTCGGGTATGTTGGAAAAGCTGTGGCTGCAATAGCCAAAGGATTTGGTATGGAAATATACGCTTTTGATCCGTTTGTCGACAGGAAAACCATTGAAGCCGATGGAATACATTACCTCGAAAATGTGAATGAATTGTATTCAACCTGCCAATATGTTTCACTGCATATGCCTGCAAATGCTCAGACAAAGAAATCAGTAAATTATGATTTACTATCTCTAATGCCTAAAGGAGCAACCCTGGTAAATACCGCCCGCAAGGAAGTTATAGATGAAGAAAGTTTGTTGAAAACATTTGCCGAAAGATCCGATTTCAAATATGTTTCGGATGTGGAGCCAGATTGCAAAGGGCTTATTGCAGAAAAATATTTAGGCCGTTTCTATTTTACACCTAAAAAAATGGGAGCGCAAACTTCCGAGGCAAATAATAATGCCGGAGTAGCCGCTGCAAAGCAGATTGTTGATTTTTTTACTAAGAATGACGTTACATTTCAGGTTAATAAATAAGAAATCAGTTATTTATACATTATAAACTCTTGTCTTCGGGAAGTTGTTTGTGGTTTATCCAGAGCTTAAAAAATCAAATCTGTGCAAGAAAAAATGAACAGTTTGAAAAAAAAGAAGGATCTACCCAAACAACTTTCTTGGATTTGTGTTCTTTACTTTGTATATTAGCTGAAAATTTAAGAAGTTGTAATCTATTTTTGTCATACTAGTATAATAAAAACCAAAAACCACCCTTAATGGAAACAGAACTCGACAAAACTGCTACTTTCTTTCGTTTCGAGGATTTACGGATATACCTTAAAGCTCTTGATTATATAGATTGGGTATATAAAAAAGTAAATAAATTCCCCGAAACAGGTTCTATCTCTCTGGCATCGAATTTTTATAATTCGGCGCAAGCTATTGCTTTGCATATTGCTGAAGGCTCAGCACGAAACAAAGCCCAATTTATTCATTATCTGAAAATGGCTAAAAGCTCAGTGCGCGAATGTGTTGTGCATAGTGCTATGGCATCCAAACAAGGTTTTTTCTCCAATACTGATCTTGACGAATCGCGGAACCAATTGATGGAAATGACCAAGATGTTAGGCGCTCTGATTGGATCTCTGCAACGTTCAGCAGGTATTGTTGATAGCGATGACGATTGATAATTGATATTACTTTTTCCTTTTATCAGCTTAACTCAATGACTTAAAAGATCATTGCAGTTTTTTTTTTATTTTCTGTTGTATCATTCAATACTATTCTATTATTTTGTGCATCTTTATAAGTGCAAATTAGTATTTGAATTAAAACCATAAACAATGGCAATTCTTAAAGCATTCAAGGGATTACGCCCTCCTGTCGAAATCGTAAAACAATTAGCATCCAGACCATATGACGTATTGAATTCGGAAGAAGCCCGGATCGAGGCTTCAGGTAATCAATACTCACTTCTCAGGGTTACGAAGGCTGAGATTGACCTTCCTGAAGGTATTGATGTACACGGTAAAGAAGTTTATGATAAAGTTGTTGAGAACTTCGCTGCTTTTATCGAAAAAGGTTGGTTGATTCAGGATACGGATAATAAACTATACATCTATGCTCAAACCATGAATGGCCGCACCCAGTATGGAATTGTCGGATGCAATAATATTGAAGATTACTTCAATAATAAAATCAAAAAGCACGAATTAACCAGGAAAGATAAAGAAGAGGATCGGATGATCCATGTCCGGATTACAAATGCAAATGTGGAACCGGTATTTTTTACTTATCCGGCTAATAAAAATATTGACCAGATAGTGGCCGATATAGTTGCGAATAATAAACCCGTTTACGATTTTATTGCTGACGAAGGATTTGGACATCATTTCTGGACAATTGACGACAAAGCTACAATTGACAGAATTATTGAAATCTTTGAAAAAGAAATTCCCAGCCTTTATGTAGCCGACGGCCATCACCGTACAGCAGCTGCAGCGCTTGTAGGGCTCGAAAAACGTAAAAACAATCCGGCACATAATGGTACTGAAGAATATAATTATTTCATGTCAGTACTTTTTCCTGATAACCAATTGAAAATTATTGATTATAACAGGGTTGTAAAAGATCTTAATAATTTGAGCCACGAGCAATTACTTAATAAATTAAGTGAAGTTTTTCTTGTGGAGAAAAAAGGTAATGAAACATATTCACCGGCAGGTTTGCATAATTTTTCCATGTATCTGGATGGATGCTGGTATTCGTTAACAGCCAGGCAAGGAACCTATAATGATGAGGATCCGATAGGGGTGCTGGACGTTACAATTCTTTCGGCACTGGTGCTTGATAATATCCTTGATATAAAAGACCTACGAACTTCTACACGTGTTGATTTTGTAGGAGGAATACGTGGACTTGGAGAATTAAAAAAACGTGTCGATAGCGGAGAAATGAAAGCTGCTTTTGCGCTTTACCCTGTTTCGATGGACCAATTGATTACTATAGCCGATACAGGCAATATTATGCCACCTAAAACCACCTGGTTCGAGCCAAAACTAAGGAGTGGACTCGTAGTACATTTACTTGATTAAAGCTGTTTAAAGCGATATAGGTAAGCCCTGATTCTGTAGATATTTATCTAGCATAGGAATCAGGGTTTCTGCTTTAATAGGTTTAGGTATAAAGTCAACAAAACCAGCCGATAAACTCTTCTCCCTTTCGTGTGGAAGTGCGAATGCTGTATAACTCATCACAGGTAAATCATGCCTGAATTCGAGTATCTCTTTCAGCGCTTCATACCCTGTTTTTATTGGTAATTGTATATCCATTAAAACGAGATCAATATCCGGATCCGATTTAACTGTATCTATTGCTATTTGTCCGTTTAATGCATGAAGCAGCCTTACTTCGGTACGTTTCAACAGAGCTTCCATAAGCATGAAGTTTTGCATTATATCTTCAGCAATAAGAATAGTTTTCCCTTTCCAATGAAAACTATGAGAATCAGCCCTAATAAATTTTGCCGGTTTATGCTCAACCAGTTTATAAGGAATTGTAAAATAAAACATCGATCCTTTCCCCGGATTCGATTCCATGCCAATGGTGCCGCCTAATAAATCGACCAGGTTTTTCGAAATGGCAAGGCCAAGTCCAGTTCCTCCATATTTTCGGGTGGTGCTGGGATCCAATTGGCTAAAGCGCTGAAATAAAAGTTTCTGTTTACTTCTTAGAATTCCAATCCCGGTATCATTAACATAGAATGTCAATGTTGACATTTGAATTGTATATCCAAATTCAATACTTCCGAATTCGGTGAATTTCAATGCATTGCTAAGTAAATTGGTTAGTACCTGTTGTAATCGCATCGGATCAGTTATTACCCAGAAATTATTTGTTTTTTCCGGAACAACAAGGTTTAAGCTTACACCCTTTTTACCTGAAACATTTTTTAATTCGTCGAAAGTACCAAGCAGATCATTTAATAACACATTCAGATCACAGGCCGATTCAACAACTTTAAGTTGTCCGGCTTCAATTTTTGCAATGTCAATAATATCGTTTATTAAAGACATCAGTGATCGGCCTGAACTCTTAATTTTAGAGATGAAATCAATTTTATCTTCATGAGTCAGATCATCCTCAGCCAGTAAATCGGAAAATCCAATAATTGCATTCATGGGAGTTCTAATCTCGTGGCTCATGTTAGCCAGAAAAGCAGTTTTAAGTTTGTCCGAT
This sequence comes from uncultured Lentimicrobiaceae bacterium, assembly GCA_964583325.1. GTDB lineage: Bacteria > Bacteroidota > Bacteroidia > Bacteroidales > UBA4417 > UBA4417. Next base: position 58,949 of record CAZOXJ010000001.1, on the reverse strand, counting down.
TCTTCCGCTTTTTCTTTTGCCAGAATCAAACGCTGCCGGGTCTCTTCCATTTCGGTGATGTCGCGGCTAATACCTATAATTCCTAATAAATTCTTTTCGGAATCAAAGTAGGGAGTTTTTAAAGTATAAAACAAACACCTTTGCCCGTTTGAATACTCAATCCAATTAGTCGATCGCTCTGGTTGCAAAGTCTCAATAATACGTTTGTCTGATTTATTATATCCTGTTGCATCTGATTTTCGGAACAGTTCATATTCCGAAAGGCCTATAATTTCTTCCGATTTCTTGTTAATATATTTTTCAAATGCAGTATTGCAACCAAGGAATTTGCTTTCAACATCTTTGAAGAAAATAAGGTCAGGAATAGCATCTATCATATACCTCAGGCGCGATTTTTCAGCAGAGAGAACTGATTTTATCCTTTCCCTTTCGTGTATCATTTGATTGGCGGCCTGCGCAAGGGTATCAAATTCGGAAAATGCAAGTTGATTCGAATCGATGATTTGCATACCCTGTGCTGCTCTTTTGAAGAAATGAAGAAAAAGCAGAATATTTGATTTGGCCTTTACTGCAAAATACCTCATTGTTAATTGAGCTAAAACAATAAGGATAACCATGAAGATGAAAAAGCGTAACAGGTTATTTCTGATATCAGTATATAATTCGGATTTTAGCTTTTGTAACACAGGATAAATGTCACTTGTAAAAAAACCTGTACCAATAATCCATTCCCAATCATTTATTCCTGAAAAGTAAGATGTTTTTTCACTCCGCTCCACATTCGGATTGTTTCTCCATAAATAGGTATAATAACCTCCGTTCATTTGTTTTGCAAATTCAAGCTCTTTAGTAAAAACATCCTTCCAGTTTGTCTCGGTACTGTTTTTAATATTTATTGCTGGAATTTGTCTTTTCCCTTTCGAAAGCAATGCAAAACCATCAAAAGTGTTAATTATCACATACTCATTGTTTGGGTATTTGACTTTACTCAGGCTGTCAAGAACAACTTCCTGAATAATATTTTTCTTTTGACTCACATCAAAAGTAATCCCGATGTTTAAATCATCAATTTTACTTTTTTTTATTATCAGGTATGGGACTTTATTGGTATTTTCAGAGTAAGAATTCTTGACGAGGGATTCTGTTTGGTCATAATTTACAAGTTTATAAATTCTTTCAATTATTTCTGAGGTATTTTCTCCTTCCTTATGCCGAAATGGAAATTCAGGATATAAAACTTCATTTTTATTATTCAATATTATTACTTTAATAATTGACCTTTTGTTAGTTTCATCCAAGGAATCGGTGATAGCTGCAGGTATGCTCTTAGTACTAAAGTTTTTCTCATTCTCATAACTGCTGAATAAATTCTCGGTAGCTGAAACCTTGTTACGCAGCATTTGTATTGTGTATTCATCCGGATGCGATTTAACCCATGCAATATAATCCTTTAGTATTAATACTCTCGACTTCAATACAGTGCGCTGTTTTTCAGGGAATTCACTTTTAAGCTTCTCTGCGTGTTTTTTGTATTCATTTATTTGCAACCAGGTATAATATGCAATAATTGTACTCAATCCAACCAAAAAGAAAGCAACCGGGTATAAATATAATATCCTGATCAGACTGCGTTTCTTTTTTGTATTGTTTTTTGAGCCAGATTTTCTTTGAAAAATTTTCATTTATTGCGTTTCTAACTTTAAATAAGGCAAGTAAAACTAAATTGATTGAATTTCGGTCATTAAAAGAATTATTGTAATCTGTTCACGTTAAGCAGTTTATGTGTATTGTGCATCATTTTAGCTTATTAATTCTTCGAAAACCCTCCCATTTATGTACTACTATTCACATATTAATCCATTTTTTCGCAATAGGTAATACGTGTTTTCTAAAAAATAGTGATTTATTTTAGAAATAATATTCACAAGAATTTTAACTATCAGTAATTGAGTGAAATAGACTCAGGTGTTTTTTTTATTTTTTTTTGTTTAAGTTTGAGTAATAGGAGGTAATGAACATCGTCACGCACTTAATTTAAGATACTATTAACTTTAAGTGAAAGATGATACCAGTTTTGCATAGCTTAATGAATTCTTGTAGGTTTGTAGAGCAAATAATTTAGGCTATGAATATCGAGGATCGATTTAATATAATCAGGACAAAAGTTCCGTCAAATGTTAAAATTGTTGCTGTTTCAAAAACTAAACCAGCAACAATGATTGAAGAATTATATCTTAAAACCAATCATGCCATATTTGGTGAAAATAAAGCACGGGAACTTGAGTCCAAATACAAAGTATTGTCCAAGGAAATAAATTGGCACTATGTTGGACATTTACAAACAAATAAAATAAAATATATTGCTCCATTTGTTGATCTGGTTCATAGTGTTGATAGTTTCAGGCTGTTATGTGAAATAAACAAAGAAGCTGCAAAATGCAATCGGATTATTCCTTGTTTATTGCAGTTTTATATTGCGAAGGAAGAAGCAAAGTTTGGATTTTCACTTGACGAGGTTACTAAAATGCTTGACGATCCGATTTTTCAGGGATTATCCAATATCTTGCTTTGTGGAGTAATGGGAATGGCAACTTATACATCAGATAGGAATCAAATCAGATCAGAATTTCAATCATTATTTAGTTTTTTTAGTACACTCAAAACACGAAATTTTCTACATCAGCCTGATTTTTGTGAAATTTCAATGGGAATGAGCGATGATTATCTTATTGCAATAGAAGAGGGGAGTACAATGGTTAGGATTGGTTCAGGAATTTTTGGGGGAAAGTGAGGGATGGAGAATAAAAAAAAGCTACGTTAAGGAAATATAAACTAATTATGATGGATTTATTTTTTAACGAATCTTTTAGAAATGATACTTAGTATTTTGTAATATTGTGTCTATTTTGAAAAATAGGCCTGTTTTGGAACAATAAGTAAAATATTGGAAAAATATCACGAAGTACTCTAAAACAGGACAGTCGTTCCAAAATAATAAACATCCTTAGCTTTTATGCGCTTTCATGATGTTGTTAAACATACAATTACAGATTATGGTACATTTCTTGTTTTGAGGATTCAAATAATACAAATATAGCATACTTTATGCTGAATTCTAAACATAAAATAATTCACCCATATTTTTTGGCAGATTTACTTGAAAACCTATTTATGTAAAGTGTTTGAGCTCCTGAACAAACAAAAACATTAAAATTGCGTTTTCCTGTTCGTCTATCCATTGATGAAACTGGATTGTTAATTGAAGTTTATTATAAGTACTAAACCATTGAACATTTTCTGATAGTAACAAGTCTTACTGATACAAAATATGAATAAGTGTCTTTACTTAAAGGTTTAAACGTTGAAATATTGTTTTTGATAATTATGGTCAAAACCTAATATTCAATTTTTTTTCATTCAAATTTTATAATACGGAGTTACATATTGCTTTATTCATTATTAATTATTTAGTAAACCGTGCATATTACCATAATCAGTAACACACATTTTGTGACTGATGGGGCGAAGCTATAAGTAATACATAGAAGTTTTAATAGAATGTTTATAGTTTTTGAGTTGGGTATATTCTATTATTAACTGCATATGTTTTAGTTGCTATTATTATTATTATATTGACATTAATAGTTTTACAAATTTCAACTAATTTAGTATTGAATAACTTTTCAGTTCAAGAACAAAATGCTTTGAATAAGGTAGATTTAACAAATGGAATTAAATTCAATTAAATTAATTAAGATGCAATCGATACCCCTAAAAAGTTATGCCTTATTGTTAGGTTTACTTTTATTCCTGTTTTCAGGATGCGTTACTAAACGTGATATTGAATATCTTCAAAAAAATAATCGGACACCGAAATCATTTAAAGAATCGGAATTTCTTGATTATCGTTTAAAACCTAACGATGAACTTTATGTTAGAGTCAATAGTCTGGATGATCCTTTGACAAATGTTTTTTCAACTGCTACCGGAAGGCAAAGTGCCTATGCTGACAATTTATCCCCTTACAGCGCATCATTAACCTCATATGTAATTAATAAGGAAGGATATCTTTCGCTGCCATTAGTTGGAGATATTTACGCGAAAGATAAAACGCTATCAGAGGTAAATCTTATACTCACTGACTCCTTAAGCCATATATTAAGCCAACCTATTGTTACCATTAAGCTTGTTAATCGTTTTGTTTCAGTCCTGGGTGAGGTTAGGATACCCGGCCATTTTACCTATTCGCAGGAAAAACTTACAATTTTTGATGCATTAGGTTTGGCTGGAGATATGGTAAAATATAGTAACAGGAAAGACGTTATTTTAACCAGAAATGAAAATGGGAAAAATATACTTGTTTCGTTAGATTTAACAAAACCAGAAATACTTGAATCTGAATATTATTACATCAGGCCTAATGATATTATTTACGTTAAACCACTTGAAAAGCGCGTATGGGGAACTCCGGAGTTCCCTTTTGCTCTTATTTTATCCACACTTACCTTTACCCTTTTATTATATTCTTATATAAACTAATTCTTTAAAAGAATAGACTATGTCTCAAATAAATAACATCAATCTACAGGACGATAATGACCTGAAAAAGGCCACGGAACTTGTTTTAAGAAACTATAAGCTTTTTATTTTCTGCATAGCCGTTGCTTTAATATTCGCATTTGTAAAAAACTTTAATTCTATTCCAATTTATAGGGTTTCTTCATCGGTTCTAATAAAGGAAAACAAAGAGGGAGGTAATACCAGTTCAATGAACGATTATCTGAATAGCAGTCTGTTCGGCGACAATCAAAATTTTCAAAACGAATTATGGGTACTACAATCTTTGCCCGTAATAGAAAAGACAGTAAAAAATATTAATTTATCCGTAAGTTACTTTCGGCAAGTTGATTTCAAGCATATAGATGCGTATAAAAGTGCTCCCTTCAGGGTTTTATTCTCCCCTAACCACGTTCAGCCACTCAATGTGAGATTTGAGATCGCTTTTAACAATTCAGGCAACTTTGAAATTAAGGCAGAATCAGAAAAAGCAAGTTTTTATGATTTTAGTACTGAAGAATACAAATATCAAAAAGATAACTGGTCCTTTAGAACTCTTGGTACTACAGGAAAACTGATTGAAACTCCAGATTTGGCTTTCATTATTGCTATTGATAGTAACAGGAAAATTACAGATGAAGAGGCTTCGGTATATAGCTTTGAGTTTAAGGATCAAAACTCAATTGCCCGCTCATTCAAAGGTAGATTCAGCTTTGATGTTATTGATCCCAAAGCAACAGTGGTTGAAATATCCTTTTTAACAGAGTCTGTGTCAAAAGGTAAAGATGTAGTTAACGAATTGATGAAAGTGTATTCAACTCAAAATCTTGAAAGGAAAAACCACATTGCCAGTATAACGATTGACTATATTGAAAAACAATTAGGGGAAATTTCTGATTCGCTTAGCATGACTGAAAACAACCTTCAGCAATTCAGGTCGGCAAACCAGATTTTGAATGTTGCCGAGCAATCAACGGGAATATCGGCTCAATATATTGAACTGCAAAACCAAAGAGCTGAATTGATTACAAGAAAACGATACTATGATTATGTAGCAGAATATCTGGAAAAAAATGATGATTTCTCGAATATGATAGTCCCTGCTTCTATGGGGATTCCTGATCAGATTTTAACCAGCCTGATGACAGAACTCATTGCTGCGCAATCACAGCGGTCAAACCTGATAGATAACAAACAGGAAAAGAATCCTTTAGTTGGTAAACTTAATATTAGGATTGACAATATCAAGAAAACTATTTCTGATAATATTTCATCAGTAAGGCAAACTACGGATATTTCGATTGATGAGATGAATAAGCGAATTTCGAAAATTGAAGGACAGATCAGTCGGATGCCCAAAACAGAGCAACAGCTTGGTGGTTTTGAAAGGAAATACCGGCTGAATGATGCAATTTATAATTATTTGCTCGAAAAGCGGGCGGAAGCTAAGATAACAAAAGCATCAAATTTGCCTGATGATATAATAATAGAACCAGCGGCCCAGGTTGGAGGAAGTCCCGTTTCGCCTAATACTCAAAAAAACTACATAATGGCTTTGCTTTTGGGAATAGGATTACCTTTTTCATATCTTATTGCCCGTAAAGCTCTAAATAATAAAATTGAATCGCAAGAAAGTGTTGAACGCATAACTAATATTCCTGTTCTTGGTAAAATACTGCATAACTATAAAAAAACTGATAATGTAGTTTTCGAATATCCCAAATCTCCTATTGCTGAATCTTACAGGGTTCTTCGTACTAATCTTGACTTTTCAATGAAGGGAGCTAGTCATAAAGTTATCATGGTAACTTCGTGCCTCACAGGTGAAGGTAAATCATTTAATGCTTTAAATATTGCCATGAGTTATGCTCAGTTGGGGAAAAAGACAATTCTTATGAATTTCGATTTACGAAAGCATGCTTCTTATTTCGAAAAACAAACTGAAACTTCGGTCGGTTTAAGTTCATTTCTTATTAATAAAGTCAGTTTATCGGAAATTATTCTAAAATCACCTGATAGTAAACTGGATTATATCAATTCAGGGCCTATTCCTCCTAATCCTGCTGAATTGTTAGCATTGGAGGAAACGAGAAAGATGATTCTTGAGCTAAAGGATAGATATGATTATATTATAATAGATACTCCTCCATTAGCACAGGTAACTGATGGATTTTTGTTGATGGAGACTTCTGATTTAAAGTTACTGATAGTAAGATATAACTATTCGAAGAAAAAAGTTCTTTCTATGGTTTTAAAAGACCTGAAGCATAAAAATATTGATAATGTTAGTCTTGTTTTAAATGACAACCGCATTAAAAGTGATCAATACGGATATGGTTATGGTTACAACAAGAAAAATAAATAATACTCAGATTCAGGAACTTATACTGTACTAAAGATTCTCTAAAACTTCAAATCATGCTCGAAAACAAAATATTATTAATTACCGGAGGAACCGGATCTTTTGGTAATGCTGTACTAAAACGGTTTTTAAACTCTGATATTAAAGAAATAAGGATATTTAGCCGCGACGAGAAGAAACAAGATGATATGCGTCAATTTTATCGAAATGATAAAATTAAATATTATATCGGCGATACCAGGGATAAGAGGAGTATTGATTCTGCCATGTACGGCGTTGATTATGTTTTTCAGGCAGCTGCATTAAAACAAGTCCCATCTTGTGAGTTTTTCCCAATGGAGGCAGTCAGAACGAATGTTCTGGGCTGTGAAAATGTTTTAGATAGCGCATTGGAACATGGTGTTAAAAATGTTATTGTTTTAAGCACTGATAAAGCTGTTTATCCCATAAATGCCATGGGTATGTCAAAAGCTTTGAGCGAAAAAGTTATGGTAGCGAAAAGCCGCAGTTTGAATGGTAACGGTCCAGTATTTTGCGGAACCCGTTATGGAAATGTAATGGCTTCGAGAGGTTCAGTTATTCCTTTGTTCATTGACCAGATAAAACGAGGTGAGCCATTAACGATCACGGATCCTAGTATGACCCGGTTTATGATGACATTGGAAGATGCCGTTGAACTTGTACTTTTCGCGTTTGCCAATGGTAAAGCAGGTGATATTTTTGTTCAGAAAGCTCCGGCAGCTACAATACTAACTTTAGCAGAGGCACTTAAAGAACTTTATAAGTCGGATAGCCAAATTAAAATAATCGGGACACGGCATGGCGAAAAGAAATATGAAGTCCTTGTTAATAGAGAAGATATGCTTAAAGCTGAGGATATGGGTGATTTTTATCGCATCCCGGCTGATAACCGTGACCTGAATTATGAACTTTATTTTTCGGAAGGGGAGGATGTATCACAGATAGAAGAATATCATTCAGACAATACAGAACGCCTTGATGTTGAAGGAACTAAAAATCTTTTACTTAAACTGGATATTATCAAAAAAGATCTGGGATTATAAGTAAATAAAATTTGAAAAAAATCAGGAATCAGTTTTACTTTTAGAAAATAATGTTAAAAATAGGCATAACCGGTCAGGCTGGGTTTGTAGGCACACATCTTTACAATACAATTGGCTTAAAAGAAAATGTTGAGCGTGTATATTTTGAAGATACTTATTTTCAGGATCAGCAACAATTGCAAAGTTTTGTGCATCAATGTGATGTGATTGTTCACCTTGCTGCGATGAACCGTCATAACGATCCTGATGTATTGTACCAAACGAATATTTTATTAGTACAAAAACTGATTAATGCAATGGAAAATGAGGGAGTAACTCCCCATATAATTTTTTCATCATCTACCCAGGAAGAACGTGATAATAAATATGGACTTTCAAAAAAAGAAGGTCGCGTATTGTTTGCTACTTGGGCTAAAAAGCATAACGCACTGTTTACAGGCTTGGTTATTCCTAATGTTTTCGGCCCTTTTGGTAATCCATATTACAATTCTGTCATTGCTACATTTTCTCACCAGCTTACGCATAATGAGCAACCTAAAATTGATGTTGACAGCAACATGAGGCTTATTTATGTTAGCGAGTTGATTGATGTAATATGGAATATTATCATTAATCAAAAAGCTGAACCTGAATTTATTGTGCCCTACACAGCAGAAATAAAGGTATCAGAAGTTTTATCATTGCTTGAAGGGTACAAAAAAAACTATTTCGAAAATTCAATAGTACCCGAAATAAAAAGCAAATTCGAATTAAATATCTTTAATACATTCAGATCATACATTAACAATTTAGACCATTACGCTGTTTCACTCACTAAGCATACCGATAATCGTGGAAGCTTTGTGGAAACAGTTAAAACCTCGATTGGCGGTCAATTTTCGTTCTCAACAACTCATCCCGGAATAACCCGTGGTGAGCATTTTCATACACGAAAAATTGAACGATTTGCTGTAATTCAAGGAAAAGCTGAAATTGAACTTCGGAGAATCGGAACTGATGAAGTATTACATTTTGAACTTGATGGCGATAAACCTTCTTTTGTTGATATGCCAGTTTGGTACACACATAATATTAAAAACGTTGGAACTACCGATTTGTTGACACTCTTCTGGATAAACGAATTTTTTGATCCAACTGATCCGGATACTTATTTCGAAAAGGTGAGATTGTAAATCGTTACTATTTTGATATTTCATTGGTAAATGTCTTGAATATATTCTGAAAACCTCAAACATTACTTTAGTAATCAAGTCCTTGAAAATTATATGACTCAAAAAAAATTAAAAATTATTACCGTAGTTGGCACCAGGCCTGAGATTATAAGATTATCCAGGACCATGGCACTGCTTGATAAGTATGTTGATCAGATAATAGTTCATACAGGTCAGAATTATGATTATGAATTGAACGAAGTATTTTGGAAAGAGCTCCAATTAAGAAGGCCCGATCATTTTCTTGAAATTGATACAACATCCTTAGGTTCAGCTGTGGGTGACATATTGCGCAAGATCGAAAAAGTACTCAGAGATGAAAATCCAGATGGACTATTGGTGCTCGGCGATACAAATTCATGCTTGTCGGCATATATGGCAAAACGCTTGCATATTCCTGTATTTCATATGGAAGCAGGAAACAGGAGTTTTGATTTCAACGTACCTGAAGAAACAAACCGCAGGGTTATTGATCACATAGCTGATTTTAATCTGGTTTATACTGAACATGCCCGACGCCATCTTTTAAGCGAGGGATTGCCGCATCGAAGGATTTACCTAACAGGTTCTCCAATGCGTGAGGTGTTGAGCTTTTATAAAGCCAATATTGATAATTCAGAAATTTTGAATTCTTTGCAATTAACAAAAGGAAAATATTTTGTTGTTTCAACCCACAGGGAAGAAAACGTAGATAATGCTCCTAACCTCGACAAAATATTGATTGTGCTCAACGAACTTGCTAAAAACTACAATTTGCCAATTATTGTTAGTACACACCCACGAACCAGAAAACGAATTGAACAACTTGGCGAAAGAAGCCTCGATAATAAAATTATGTTTTTAAAGCCATTCGGGTTTTTTGATTATGTGTATCTGCAACAAAACGCATTATGCACCATATCAGACAGCGGTACTATTAGTGAAGAATCATCAATTTTAGGCTTTCCTGCAATTTCATTACGCCAATCAATGGAACGTCCTGAAGCACAGGATACTGGTTCGATTATTCTTACAGGTTTTGATCCTGCAATAATAATAAATTCGGTATCCCTTGTTATAAACGAACGCAAAGAAAGGCAAACATTCAGTATCCCAAATGACTACCAGATTGATGATACTTCATGGCGGGTTGTTAAATTAATTATGGGAAATTGCAAACTAAGTAATCCGTGGAATGGAATTAACGAGATATGAAAGAAATATTTCTTTCAACATCTCGATTCAAAAAAAAACAGGAGTAACAATTTTAAAATTCATAATGCTGCAAAGCAGTTGATCTGGTGAATGAAAACCATTTTAGCATTGAATTTTTTCCAATACAAACATCATATAAAGTACGTACTTTATTAATCGAATTCTCGAAATGGCTAAAACAAATGAAGACTGGGATATAGTAATCAAACCTAAAGGTAGTTTATTTAATCTGAATCTGAAAGAAGTATGGAAGTATAGAGACTTGCTCGAAATGTACATAAAGCGCGATATTGTTACTTTTTATAAGCAAACAATATTGGGCCCGCTATGGTTTTTTATACAACCGGTTTTCACCACCATAGTTTTTATGTTTGTTTTTGGTGGTTTAGCCGGTATACCAACCGACGGAATACCTCAACCGTTGTTTTACTTATCCGGGATTTGCCTGTGGAATTATTTTTCCGACTCTTTAATTAAAACATCTGATACATTTTATACCAATCAGTCTGTATTTGGTAAAGTTTACTTTCCCCGCTTAATTGTACCTATATCAGTTACGATGTCTGGATTGCTGAAAATGCTGATTCAGTTTATCTTATTTGCAGGTGTGTATATTTATTTTATCTCAAAAGGTACTGAAATAGCAATTAATAGTTATGCTTTACTTTTCCCTGTGCTTATCTTTATATTAGCAGGACTGGGACTGGGATTTGGCATTATTATATCATCAATGACAACAAAGTACAGGGATTTAAAATTCCTGGTTGCTTTTGCTATCCAACTCTGGATGTATTTTACACCGGTTATTTACCCTCTTTCAGTAATGGAAGGAAATTACAAAAAGTATATGTGGTTCATCCAGGCCAATCCGCTTACCGCTGTCTTAGAGACATTTAAATACGGATTTCTGGGTAAAGGTTCATTCTCCTGGCTCTCTTTAGGATACAGCTTCACATTTACAATTATTTTATTACTGATCGGAACATGGATTTTCAATAAAGTTGAAAGATCATTTATGGATGTGGTTTAGTGTAAAATAATTTTAACAGTTTGGTGTTTATATCTCCAGAAATGAGAATACAACAAACTGGAATTCAATATAAGGACAAGTATGGATGATATAGCAATTAAATTCGAGGATATTTCAAAGCAATACAGGCTTGGCACAATTGGTACAGGAACAATCAGTCATGACCTGAATCGTTGGTGGGCAATGAATATTCGGGGTAAAGCAGATCCTTATCTGAAAGTTGGCCAGGTTAATGACAGAGAAAGTAAATCTACAAGTGATTATGTGTGGGCTCTTAATGATATCAGCTTTGATGTAAAAAAAGGAGAAGTTTTAGGTATAATAGGTAAAAATGGTGCAGGCAAATCTACATTGCTTAAGATTCTGTCAAGGGTAACTACCCCAACTACCGGTAGGATTGTTGCTCACGGGCGAATTGCTTCGCTGCTGGAGGTTGGTACCGGTTTTCATCCTGAAATGACAGGCCGCGAAAACATATACATGAATGGTTCAATTATGGGTATGACAAAAGCTGAAATTACCCGTAAGCTTGATGAAATTGTTGATTTTGCAGGTGTTGAAAAATATCTCGATACACCAGTGAAGCGTTATTCAAGTGGAATGACAGTTAGACTCGGATTTGCAATTGCTGCATACCTCGAACCAGAGATTTTGGTTGTTGATGAAGTACTTGCCGTAGGTGACGCCGAATTTCAGAAAAAGGCAATAGGAAGAATGCAGGATGTTAGTAACAAGGAGGGGCGCACAGTATTATTTGTAAGTCATAATATGCAGGCAATCACAAATTTATGTTCCCGGGTTGTTTTACTTAACAAAGGCACCGTAGTTGATGACAGTAATCCTATTGATGTGATTAGGAAATACCTGATGTATGAAACTTTAAAAGAAGGGTCAATTTATTGGGATGAACAGACCGCATTAGGTGATTCCTCTATTAAACTCATGGCTATAAAAATTATGGACCAGGATGATAATATCAGGAGTCATTTCTTTTCTAAACTAAAAATAAGAGTACAATTAGATTTCATTGTATATCAACTCGATAATGATTTAGTTATTGGTTTCGATGTATTAACTGAGAGTGGAATGACCATTTTAAGAACATACCATAATGATGGATCCCCAGAAAACTGGCCAACCTTAAAAGTTGGATTAAACTCCATTATATGTGAATTGCCTGAAGATTTTTTTAATGAGGGTACTTACTATATCAGTCCTAAGATAAGCCATCATTTTAAGAAATGGATAATTAATTCTGATCCATTATTATCGTTTGAGGTCGAAATTAATCATGGAATATCTCCTTTCTGGAACAGAATAAGTAAATCGAACAGACCCGGTGCTCTGACAAAGATTTTGCCCTGGTATAAAACAGGAACAACCGATTAATATAATTTGTCAAATAGTTTAACTGCCGGTTAATTCTTTCAATATAAACTCTGACCTTTGAAAAACGCTCTTCTATTTTCGCCAAGTTTTGTAGGTCACCGTCAGGTTTATATTTTTGTTTTTGTGCAAATCCTTCAGAAACTGGGTTATACGATATACATTGCAGGCAATTTCAAAACTAAATTAAACAGCACTTTTTATTTTGATCGGTTTAAAGACGATGAGAATATCTTCAGGATTGATACCAGTACATTTGATGGTGATGGAGTGGGTATTAAAATTGATGAATTTATTGACTTGCAAAATAAGTATGATATTGAATTAACAGTTTTTACAGAAGCCGACAGCCATATTCCGCTGTTTGTATCACAATTGAAATCTGGGAAAAAGAGACTAAAAGGCAGAACGGTTGGGATATTTCTGAGGCCATTTTACTTTTATCATAAATTATCTTTGCTCGATAAAGCGAGATATGTAAAACGGTTACATTCTTTTTGGGACACTGATGCCCGATTTTTCCATGAAGTTTTAAATCCATTCTTTCATCTGTTAAATGTCTCATTGCATTTAGATGATTTTTTCGTTTCTAAACATAGAAGTGCAGTTTGTTTGCCTGATGTATTTCAGCAATTTGCAGATCAATTAGTAAAAGAAGAGAATTCAGGCCAAAGGCTTTGGATTCAGAAATTGGACGAGTTTAAAAACAAAAATAAAGGTGCTAGAATGCTGTTGTATTTTGGAGCGCCGCAGGAAAGAAGAGGGTACGATATACTCTTAAAATTAGCTCTGGATAATAATGCGTGTTTTATCCATTGCGGATTAAGAAACGATGATACTGATTATGAGTATGATGTAAATACATTACGGGAAGTTCTGGAAACGCAGAACACACTTTTTGAAACCAATGAGTATATAACTGATCCTTCAACTATTGAGTATTTCTTTAAAGCGGTAAGTCATCTGATTCTTCCATATAGAGATTTTCTGGGTTCAAGCGGAGTAATGCTACAGGCACTTGGCTACAATATTCCGGTACTTGTACCGGAAGTTGGGATAATTGGTTACCGGGTTAAAAAATATAATCTTGGGTTCACCTATAATCAAGGATCCTTTGAAAAGCAATTCCAAAGCTTTATAAATACGCCAAAAGAATCGTTTTCAAAATCAATCGAAGATTATATGAGAAGCCAGTCACATCAAAATTTGAACTCAGTTTTAATACAAGCATTATCGGGTGAATCTGAGAAATAATATTTTGACTATTTTGATATGATATACCTCTTTCTCAAATTCTTGCCTTATATCCTTGTATTGTATTTTGTATACCGTGCATTAAAGGATCCGATATTTATTCTCGGAATTCCATTCCTGATGTTCCTGCGTTCATCAATATTCTTCGAATCAGTTGAACTTTTCAGGATACCCTTTAGATCTTTTCAATCAATAGATAGAAATCCTGACATTACCTTATTGGTATGGATGATAATATTTTGGATAATTTTCCGAATCCGCTCGGAGGACTTCCCAACTTTAAATAATATCAAGCATTACAATAAATTTAGCATTATTGATTATATTGTGGCTGGTTTAATTATCATATCTTTAATCGGGTTTGGAATAGTAATTCATGAATACTATGTCCTAAATGATGTGTATGACAAAATTATTGTACTCCTTGCACTATTTATAGGATTCTTTATAATCAAAGATGTAACTGGCAGGGTTGAAATTAATGTTTTGAAAAAATTTTTATATAACATAGTTCTTGTCAATTCTTTAGCTTCGTGTTTCTATTTTATCCACCAGGGATTACATATAAACTTATATGCAAGTACAAACAATGAATATCTTGTAACTGTATTTGAAGGTCAGGTAATTACAAGAACATTTTGGTTTATGCCAGTTCTTTGGTTTTTTTCAATTTCCTACCTTTTAGCTATGACTCGAAATAAAACGATATTGGACTATCTTTTAATTTCGATTAATATTATCGGTATTTATATCTCATATACGCGTTCATTCCTGATGATCGCAATTTTGTTATTTATAGCTTATTATTTTTTAATCGGATTTAAAGAAAAAAGCCTTGGGAAAACTTTAAAAAATCTCTTTTTGGCATGCATAGCAGCTATTGGTATTTTTGCTGTTGTTTCCAACTTTCTTCCTGCCAGTACTAATTATTTCCTCAGTAGATTTGAAGAACTTGACGATCAACCTGCTACAGCACAAAATAACAATCTTGTTTATAGGTTTTACAAAATTGATCGTGTAATAGCAAGAATGTCAACTGATAAAAAACTTTTTGGTTATGGATCTGTAACTGAAAAACAAACCCCTTTTGTGAAAGTTGTTGATGGTGCTACTGCCGATATGGGATGGGCTGAAGTCGTTTTCCGTTGGGGCTTTTTAGGATTAGCTCTATTTATATTACTTTATGTTAGTTCTTTAATAAAAGCATTCTTTCTTTTTATCCGAACAGAAGGAATAGTGTCACAATTAGCTTTAATGTTGCTTTTGACAATCATTTCACAGGTAATTGAGGGATTTACCTCATTTACTATCATGTCGCCTAGTCGATTTGCACTTGCCCTTTGGTATTTTGGCATTTTATCGGCACTGATAATGGCATACGGCAAAAAGAAAAAAGAAAGTCAGGAAAACTTAGCTCCGGAAGGTTAACAAATATCTATGAAAGTACTTTGGTTTACTGATTCACCATCTCTTGCTTCGGCGCATTTAAATATTGAAAGAAATATTACAGGTTGGATTGTATCGCTTCAAAAAGAAATTGAAAAAAATAATGAAATACAACTTGGTGTTGCATTTCCATTTGGATATGAGAAAGAATCAAATTTCGAGTTAAACCATACTCAATATTTTTCATATCCGTTTCCTAAAACCAAGAGTAACTTAGCGGGTATTTGGGATAGGTGGAACCATAAAATCGAATCTGAAAATATTATTGCATACTACCTTAAGATTGTCGACAAGTTTAAACCCGACGTTATACATGTTTTCGGCACCGAATCTCCTTTTGGGCTAATAATTCCTCAAGTAAAAGTTCCTGTAGTTATCCATATTCAAGGCAATCTTACAATAACAGCAAAAAAATGGTTTTCGGGATTGAGTTCAATAAATGTTTTACGTTATTCAAATGTTAAAAACTTAATAAAAGCATATGGATTATGGCATCTGTATTTTCATTTTTCGAACAGGGCAGCAAGAGAGCGTAAATTAATGAATTATTGCCGGAACTATATTGGTCGAACCGATTGGGACCGTCGAATCAGTAAGGTTTTTTCTCCGTCAAGCACTTATTTTCATTGCGAAGAATTGCTAAGAGACGAATTCTATCATGTACAACCCTGGCAGAAACCTGAAAAAAATAAAATCAGGCTGGTGTCAACCATAAGCACTATGGCTTACAAAGGACTTGAAACGATTCTGGAAGCTTCAAATTTGCTGAAAAATATCTGTTCATCTGAGATTGAATGGATAGTTGCTGGTATAAATGGCAATGAAGAGATAATTAGAATGATTGAAAAATCAACCAATTTAAAATTTGCAGATCATAATATTTGTTTCAAAGGATCACTAAGTGCAGAAAAATTGATAATTGAGTTGAGAGAGGCTAATATGTATGTTCACCCATCACATATTGAGAATAGCCCTAACAGTATTTGTGAAGCAATGATAATGGGTATGCCGGTTGTTGCAACATATGCCGGAGGTACACCGTCAATACTCGAAAATGGGAAAGAAGGATTGTTGGTACAGGACGGTGATCCTTATTCGCTCACTGGAGCGATAACCGATTTGATAATGGATAAAGATCTTACACTACTTATATCAAGGAATGCATATAAAAGGGCTGTTTTACGCCACGATAAGCAGCTTGTGAGAGAAAGAATGTCATTTATTTATCAAAAGATTTTTGAGGACAGTAAGCAACAATTGAATCAGGAATAGTTATAAACACAAACCGGCGAATTGACGAATCTATTATTTCTTTAATTCTTTACTGAGAAAAAATACATACAATAAACGAAATGAATTATCCACGGCTGTTAATAATAAATAATTATAGTTTTAACGAGTTCAGAGGTGGCGGTATAACCTTAAAAAACCTGTTTCTTGGTTGGCCCAAAGATAAAATTGCTTTTGCCCATCTTAGTGACTCTAAACCAATGACAAGTGTTTGTGATAAATACTATAAAATTGGTTATGATGAATCTCATTATATTTTTCCAATCAATAAATTGAGTAATGAGCCTCGCGGAAAATTTAACGGGCCATATTCGTCAGCTGATTTCGATAAGGTTTATGGAACTGAGAATAATTCTGAAACTGTATTGCATGAACATATTCCTACTCAAAATGTCATAAAACAAAGATTCCAGCGTTTTCTTCTGAAAACCGGACTCCAGGAATTTGTACATCCTCTGCGAATGTCAAAATCTCTTCATGACTGGATATTGGCTTTTAAGCCGGATATTATATATTGTCAACCCGAAAATATTTCTTTCATCAACCTGGTTCTGAAAGCACAGAGTATAACAGGTGCAAAAGTAGTTGTGCATGTAATGGACGATTGGCCCTATCTGATATATAAAGACCGAACCCTGAAACTTTTGTTAAGGAAAATAGTAAATCTGAAATTTCAAAAATTGCTCAATGGTTCTTCACTACGGTTAGGTATATCTAAGGCTATGGCCGATGAGTTTCAAAACAGATACAAACTCCCGTTTAAATATTTTCATAACCCGATTGATTTAACCAAAATGAATGAATTGAACCATAATGAAAAAAAACAGAATGGTTCTTATCTTGTGGTTTATTCGGGAAGGATTGGATGGACTGCAAGCCATGATTCAATAATCGAATTTAGTAAATGTATTGAAGAACTAAGATCAGAAGGGCTTGATATCAGTTTTAATATCTATACAGACCTTAACGAAAAAGAAAATGATTTTACTAAATTTGAGCATAACGGAACTAAACTTTTACCTGCTTTAAAGGATGATAATTTCATTACAAAACTCTTAGAAGCAGATTTACTCCTTTATCCTGTTGATTTCGATAAAAAAAGCATTGAGTTTATACGGTTATCATTCCCAACAAAACTACCCTCTTATTTAATATCAGGGATTCCTGTATTTTGTTATGGTCCGTCAATGGTTTATTCCATTCGTTTTATGATGGAAAACAAACTTGGATTTATCTGCAACGATCAAAGGATAGAATTGTTAAAGAGTTCAATTATGAATGCCCTTACTGATAAAAGTTCAAGAGAAGTATTTTCTGTCAGGGCTGCGGAATTTGCCAGAAATAATTTTGACAAGGTTAAGGTTAGCTCTTCATTTCATGAGGAGATTGCAAATTGTAAATAGACTTTTCGCTGCATAATCATCATTTGTATTCGAAAAGTCAGATAATCTAAAAGCAATAAAGGCAATCATTTTTTATGTCATCAACTTATCCAAAAGTTTTAATATTAGGTCAGTTTTTTCACAAAAAGTCAGGAAGTGGAATTACAATGACCAATCTTTTTATGGGTTGGGATAAAGACAGAATAGCAGTGGCGGCCAGTGAGTTGATAAACCCCGACTATTCTGTTTGCGAAAATTATTATAACCTGGGAGAAAGTGAAATTGATAGAGGATTTCCTTTTAATCTTTTAATGAGAAATGATGTTTCAAAATCAGGAGTTGTTCGTCAAAAATCCGGGCAGAATCAACAATCAAATACTGGTTTAAATAATACATCAATTAGTCGTAAAGACCGGGTACTATTATTTACAGGACAAATGCATCGAAGACGGAAATTTGTTTGCAGTCAACAATTTTTAACCTGGATTGATGAGTTTTCACCTGATCTTATTTATTCTCAACTTGCATCCTATGAACTAATAAGGTTTCTAGGTGATTTGTCACGTCAAATTAATAAGCCAATGGTTTTTCATATTATGGACGATTGGCCGGTTACAATAACTCTTTCACAAAACAACTTGTTTCGCAAGCATTGGGAAACCAAGATTGATAAAGAACTGAGACATTTGCTTTCACAAGCTAATGCATTGATGAGCATTAGCGAATACATGAGCAAAGAATACTATTACAGGTATGGGATGGAATTTATTCCTTTCCATAATCCCATTGATGTAAAACATTGGTTATTACCTGATAAGACGTATGAACCTGAAGGTGCTTTTAAACTGCTTTATGCAGGCCGGATTGGCACAGGACTTCAGAATTCACTTTTGGAGGTTGCTGCCGCAGTCGGAGAATTGAACACTGAAGGATTAAATATTGTTTTTCATATTCAGGCAACAAATGATAATCCTGTTTTAAAACAACTTGGGCGATTTGAGTTTGTTTCAATCCGAAAACCAGTGCCATACAATGAATTACCTTTAATCTTTGGTGAAGCCGATTTGCTTTTATTGCCAAATGATTTTGATCAAAAATCTGTTTCCTTTTTAAAATATTCAATGCCAACAAAAGCAAGTGAGTATATGGCTTCGGGTACACCCATACTTGTTTATTCGAGTATTGAAACTGCAGTTACCAGGCATGCATTGCAATACCATTGGGCAGTTGTTGTTTCTCAGAACAAAAAAGAAGTTCTTAAAGCGGCTATAAAAAACATTTATGCTGATAAAGATCTCAGAATGTCGTTAGGCAACAGTGCCAGGGAACTTGCTATTCAAAAGTTCGATAGCAATATAATCAGGGCAAACTTTAAATCCGTTCTGCTTAATAGCATTGGTAAAAAAAACTTACAATAAGTCGTTTAGCTAAATAAAACCGGGAAACATCTGTTCCTGATCACAGCGATAAACAAACTGAATGAAAATACAAGTATTGCTACAACGAAATCCTTTTGTTGAAACCTCGGCCCAAAACAATAGGTTTCTTTCTCTTGCTGAAGGCTTGGTAGCTAACAAAGTAAACATGAAATTACTTTTTGTTGAGTTTTGTGGTTTGAAGTCAGAGAAGCAAAAGTTTTCAAAAAGTGGGAATTACAAGGGATTTGAATACGAATACCTTTCGTCTGTAGTGACTCTGAATCCAATTATAAAGAAACTTGGCAAAGTGTATTTTAATTCTAAGGTTTTAGCAAATAAAATTCATAATCAATACGTCAATGATAATTATGACTATTTGTGGTTAGGTGTTTCGGAAGAAATTTTCGAGATTGCATCGCACCTGATATTATTTAAGCCTCAGATAAATTTGTTTCATGAAAGAAGTGAATTTAGCTGGATTGCTTTTCCAAACAATAAGAAACTTCATGATGATTATTTGAAAAACATATTGCCTCGCATTAATGTGATGGCTGTAATGACAAAAAAACTTAATGAGTATTATAATCAGTTTTTGAGCAAACAAACTGCTCTGATACATTTGCCTATGACGGTGGATTTATCAAGATTTTCAGAAAAACAAGCAGAAGCCAGCCTTTCGAGCCCATATATAGGTTATTGCGGGAGTATGAACAACTCTAAAGATGGAGTCGATATTTTAATTCAGGCATTTATCGAAATTATGGATCAATTTCCTGATTTGCATTTATATCTGGCCGGAGCAAAAGATCCCAGGGAAGATTATTCAGCTCAGGTTAAACTGATTGAAAAGAATAACGCTCAAAGCAGGATTACATACCTTGGACAATTATCAAGGGAAGAAATTCCTGCTTTTTTATCTAATGCATCAATATTGGCTCTTGCAAGACCCAATTCGCAACAATCAGAAGGTGGATTTCCAACTAAACTGGGAGAATATCTTGCATCGGGCAGACCAGTTTGTGTAACTGATATTGGCGAGATCAGTGATTACCTGGTAAATGATAAAAGTGCCTTTTTTGCTGAACCGGGTAGTTTTATATCTTTTTCACAGGCAATTACTAAAGCTTTGTCAGCAGCCGACATTGAAAAAGTAGGCAAAGAAGGGCAAAAAATAGCATTTCAAATTTTCAATAAAGATATTCAGTCAAAACGTTTATACGATTTTCTGGTTTCAAACAAGTAAATATGATTAAAATAAATATTTGTGGTGATTTTTGTGTCACAGAACCATTCTTAAATAATAATTTCTTTTCGGAGGAAATAGTTTCAATTTTCGAAGAGGGCGATTTAAATATCTTAAATTTAGAATGCCCTGTAATTGATGATGATGCCAGCCTTAAAATCGAGAAAACCGGTCCGCATCTGAGGACAAATGAGGGGATATTTACCTTATTAAAAAAAATCAATACACATGCTGTAGCACTGGCAAATAACCATATTATGGATTATGGAACCAGTGGTTTAAACAGCACGCTGAGTTTATGTAAGGACAATAACATTTTAACCACAGGCGCAGGCATAAATCTGGAAGAAGCCTCTCAACCTGCAATTTTTGAGAAAAATGGCATTAAAATTGGCATTATAAACTTTTGTGAAAACGAATGGTCAATTGCAACCAATGATATTCCTGGAGCAAATCCTCTTGATTTAATAGCGGTTTACAGCAAAATAAAAGAAATTCGGCCACAGGTTGATTTTGTAATTGTTATAGTTCATGGAGGGCATGAATATTACAATTATCCTAGTCCCCGGATGGTTAAACAATACCGCTTTTTTGCAGAAAATGGTGCTGATGTTGTTATTGGTCATCATACCCATTGTATTTCGGGATATGAAATATTTAATAATGTTCCGATTTTCTATAGTTTGGGTAATTTCCTGTTTACACTTGATTCAGAGTATAAAGACTGGTACACGGGCTTAATTCTACAACTTTCAATTTCAGATAGCAAAGAATTAAGTTTCTCAATTCATCCAATTAAGCAAAGCAAAAAGGATTTCGGGTTATCCTTTTCGGGTGACACAGAAAAGCAACAAATATTTAAATCAATTGAAGAATTCTCCGCAGTTATTGTTGATGAGCATTTATTGAAAAGTAAATGGGATGAATTTGTTGCTTCACGACGCGAATATTATCTGGACATCTTCAGTCCTGTCAATCTTCTGCGAAGTCATAAATTACAAAGATTACTATCGAAACTTGGGCTCTCAAGGATTTTTCGGGGAGATAAACATTACAATCATATTTTAAATGTTATCCGTTGTGAATCGCATCTGGATGTTTCGATTGATGCAATAGCAAAAAAATAAAAGTGATTAATATGATGATAGCCATTCATAACAGGCCTGGTAGTTTTAGTGACAGATGGATAGCATATTGCGATAAACATAATGTTTCATACAAATTGGTAAATTGTTATGAGTCAAATATCATTCAGCAATTAATAGGTTGTGATGGCCTTATGTGGCATTGGACTCACGAAGATTACCGAGCCCAGAATTTTGCACGGCAACTCATTTTTTCGTTAGAAAAAAAAGGAATCAGAATTTTTCCTGATTTTAATACCTGTTTCCACTTTGATGACAAGGTAGGTCAAAAATATTTGTTCGAAACCATTCAGGCTCCACTTGTTAACTCTTATGTGTTTTATAGTAAGGAAGACGCCAGAGTTTGGATCGATCAAACAACTTTCCCTAAAGTTTTTAAATTACGGGGTGGCGCTGGTGCATCCAATGTACAACTTGTTAAAAACAGGTATAGGGCAATTAAATTATTGAATCGGGCATTTGGAACCGGATTCCCGATGATTAGCCAGTATTCCGATTTTAAACAACGTGTTTGGGAATTGCGCCGCGATCAAAGCCCAAAAGCTATATTGCATCTAATCAGAGGATTATATAGATTGTTTGTTGCTAAAGAAAAAATAGGTTTACTTCCACGGCAGAAAGGATATGCTTATTTTCAGGATTTTATTCCTGAAAATAGTTTTGATGATAGAATTGTTATAATAGGTAACAGAGCAATAGCCCTGAGAAGATATAACCGGGTAAATGATTTTAGGGCTTCTGGTAGCGGAATAATTAAATATGACCCAAACCTGTTTAATTTAAAAAGTATTCAAATAGCATTTGATGTTGCTGACAAAATCAAGTCACAATCACTTGCACTGGATTTTGTTTATGATAAATCAGGTAGTCCGCTACTGGTCGAAATGAGTTATGGATTCTCAATGGGAGCAGTTTACGATAATTGCCCGGGATACTGGGATAAAAGCCTATATTTTCACGCTGATAATGTTGATCCTCAACGTTTTATTATTGAGGATTTTATTAATTCCATGAGTTGAGCGTGTTTTGTTATCTGTGAAACTAATTTTTGAAATTACTTTTAACAATCAAAATTATTAAATCAGAGAAATTACGCGCATAGGTCGGTTATGTTGTAAAAACTAGTTTTTACAACATAACAACATGTTAATTCGCGTAACGCTATTAATTAATGGTATAAATCTATCAGGAACATGTCAGAGTATAATAGGATGAAGTTTTGGCTACAGCAAATATTTCCTTTTGTAAAAGTTTCAGGATTTTAAACTTAACCAGGTAAATAATGAAGATCCTGTTTTTTATTGATAGTCTCGGTTCCGGTGGAAAAGAACGAAGATTGGTCGAACTTATGAAGGCACTAAATAACCATCATGAGATTGAATTTAATCTTGTTGTTATGAGCCACAACATACATTATGAAGAGGTTCATAAACTTGGCATCCCAATACATTACTTGTTAAGGAAAAGGAAGAAAGATGTTACTGTTTTCAGCCAGTTATATAAACTTTGTAAATCTTTTCGGCCTGATATATTGCATTGCTGGGAAAGCATGACAGCTATTTATAGTGTGCCGGTATGTAAATTGTTGTCAATACCATTAATTAACGGAATGGTAATAGACTCGCCTCAAAAGCAGAAGATATTTAATAAGCACTGGATCAGAGCTAAACTTGTTTTTCCTTTTTCTGATTATATTGTAGGAAACTCAAAAGCCGGAATTAATGCGTATGGAGCTTCCGATATTAAAAGTCATGTTATTCATAATGGATTCAATTTCAATCGAATTGAAAAAATAATCGATAGGAATTTGATACTGGATGAAATAAAAGTGAAAACTAAATTCGTTGTAGGAATGGTTGCCTCCTTTTCTGATTACAAGGATTATAAAACATATTTTGAAGCAGCACAAATTGTTCTAAGTCACAGAAAGGACGTTACCTTTCTGGCAATCGGAAATAAAACTGAATCTTTCCCGGCCAGGCGACTTATTGATTATGATATCAGCCCTTATATAAGGCTTCTGGGTAAAAAGTCTGACGTTGAGTCGCTTATAAATATTATGGATGTTTGTGTTCTCTCAACTTTTACTGAAGGGATTTCTAATTCCATTCTTGAGTACATGGCAATGGGAAAACCTGTTATTGCTACTGATGGCGGAGGTACCAATGAAATTGTTGAACCCGGAAAAACGGGATACCTGGTTAAAGAATCTGATCCTAAAGATCTTTCAGATAAAATTCAATTATTGCTTAACAACGAATCTATGCGAATAGAAATGGGATCTGAAGGGAAAAAACGTATAGAAGAAAGTTTTTCAATAGAAAAAATGAAACTAAGATATATTGCTCTTTATCAAAGTATTATATCGGAGTAATGAAGTACGGAAAATGTTTTTGAATTAATAATAAGAATTGGTGCATTTTCATAAGTTGAACTTGTAATACGATATTTACAATTTGCAAATGGATAAATCAAAGCGAATAATAATAATTGACTATTGCAACTACGAGGATTACCCTATAGGTGGCTACCTGACATTTGCACAGAATATGATGATCTCTTTTGGAGATAGCTTAGCATTAGTTGGAATAACAACAGATAGGGAAGATCCCATAGGAAGTTGGTTTAAAAAGTCAATCAATGGAATAGTTTATGATTTTTTTGCATATGCATTTTATTCAAAATCAATTACGAAACATCTGATTCCTGACCGCCTGGCCAGTTATTATTATACAAAGTATTACCGAAAACAAATATTGGAATTGCCTGTCAGTAATATCTTTATACAACGACCAGAAATTCTGATAGGAATAAAAGATTATGGGTATAACAGTGTTTGTTACTGTTTTGCCGGCCTTGAAAACCCACTTTCCATTTCGAAATATTGGTATGCGAAATTTATAGCTGAAACTTTCGAAAAAGTTTTTTTCCGACATTTAAAAAATGCTGATCAGATTTTAGCTTCCGGCGATGAAACTGCTATACAAGGAATGATCACAAGAAGTAAAGGAATTATCAACCGGAAGGAAGTTGTTCAGTTCCCATCAAGAATTAACACTGCAGTATATAAACCAATTGATAAAGATGTTGCCCGACGCACATTGAACCTCACTCCGGCAACTTCAATTGTTGTAACCTCTGGGCGGTTAGGCTGGTTAAAGGGGTGGAAATTTATGATCGATTGTTTTTACAAGTATGAAAATCTAAAACCTGGTAGTGTATTTTATTTTATTGGAGAAGGCGAAGACAAAGAGAACATAATTGAATATATTAAGAAATTGGGATTAGAAGGTAAAGTAATCCTTGCAGGCAAACAAAATCAATACGGTGTTGCAAATTATTTAAATGCTGCCGACCTGTTTATTATGGGGTCATATAAAGAGGGATGGTCAACAGCACTAATTGAAGCCATTGCCTGTGGGACACCTGCTTGTGTTACAAATTTCAGTGCAGCAAAAGAAATAGTTCGCGATGGAATAAATGGATGTGTTATTGATGAGCACGACATTGACCAATTTACAAAAGGCATGATTAGTGCTTCAGGAATGTTGAAGCCGGTTAATAATGAAAATGTTTTAGCTTATTCGGTTGATAAATTAAAAGCTGACATGTTATTAAATTGGGAACTGAAAGATTGAAGCATAATTCATCTTTTCAGCTTAAGCCCGGTGTTGATTCTTTTAATAAGAATAAAATTAGTCTTTAACGTTTAAATATATTGAATCAGGTTCATTGTAAAATAGAACCTTTTAATGATTTACACGAATAATGCCCTGAATTAAAGTGCCATATAAATATCTTTTAGCGTAATGAGTTTTTCAATTTCCAGCCTGATATTATTTGACAAATCATTAGAAGAAATTCCTGATGTTAAGTTGTTGATCAATACAATTAATGCTCATTCGTATAATACTGCTCAGGGTGATTCTTTGTTTTCTGAAGCAATTTTAAACTCTGATATTTTGCTTCCTGACGGAGTCGGGATTGTATTTGCTGCAAAATTAATTAAAGGAAAATCCTTGAAGAAAATAGCGGGTGCTGATTTGTTCTTTTATGAAATGAATAAACTAAACCGCCAGGGAGGGAAATGCTTTTTTTTAGGTAGTGATGATGCCAGTTTGCAAATTATAAAAGAAAGAGCAAAATATGAATACCCAAACGTTAATGTATTTGCTTTTTCCCCAAATTTCAAACCTGCTTTTTCGGAAGAAGAAAATAAAGAAATGATTGATGAAATAAATAAATGTAAACCTGATGTCCTATTCATAGGTATGACTGCTCCAAAACAGGAAAAATGGGCATACGAGCATTTTGAGAAGCTTGAGGTAGGCCATGTTTGCTGCATTGGAGCTGTCTTTGATTTTTATTCAATGCGTGTTAAACGTGCACCACAAAGTTTTATTGACTTAGGGTTGGAATGGTTTTTTCGATTAATTAAAGAGCCTCGAAGGATGTGGCATAGATATCTGGTTGGAAATCCTAAATTTCTTTTCTATGTTATTAAAGAGAAATTTAGTAGCTCAAACCAAGGATAACAAATTGATTTATAGTTTTATATTGTTATTTTTTTTTGTAAAGGAATTACATCAAGTGAATTAATCAAAACAGATTAATCACAAAAAGTCCGGCTTAGGCCTATTAGTTAATATAAACCGTAAACAAAAACATAATGTCTTTAAGTAGCTTTTTGGATCGTAATATTATAAATATGATTACAAAAGTTGGACCAATGGTTCACCCTTTATTCTTAAAATATAAGAATGAAAGTCAGCAGCTGCTTATCTATTACTTCCATGGATTGTATGAATCGGAATCTCAAAAAAAACTTGATCATTCTGATCCGCAAAATAATCTGACATTATCCCAGTTTCAAGATTTTATAGAGTATTTCCTCGAGAGCAATTATCGTTTTGTCGGCACTAGTGACATAAATCAAACTGATAGTAACGATAAACCATTGATAATGCTTACGTTTGATGATGGTTACTTTAATAATTCCCTTGCTCTGCCCATTCTGGATAAATACAAGGTTCCAGCCTCATTTTTTATTACCACCAGAAATGTGACAGAGAATAAATCTTATTGGTGGGATATTATATATAAATACCGTACCAGACAAGGGGTTAGCAAAGAGATGATCAGTAAAGAACAGTCTGCCCTGAAAAGTTACAAATCCGATTATATAGATTCCTACATTCATAAGCATTTTGGATTGGATTCAACTGTTCCATGGTCTGAAATTGATCGTCCCTTAACCCCGCATGAACTAAAAGAAATGGCAACAAATCCCATGGTTTCAATAGGAAATCATACTCATAATCATGCCATTCTGACAAATTATACCAGTGAAGAAATTGAAAAAGAGTTTATTGACTGTAACAATAATTTAGAACACATCTTAGGCTTTAAACCTGATACAACGGCTTTCCCAAATGGTAATTTTAACGAAAATGTACTAAACATAGCCAGTGCACTCGGTTTTCGGTTTGCATTTACGACTTACAACGATATTAATCCAACACATTTTCCTGAAACCGGCCTGGTTAAATTGAACAGATTTATGGCTCAAACCGGAAATGTTAAACAGTATGCTGAATACAACCGGTTAAACTATACGCCTTCTTCACTTTTTTACGCTCAAAAGCATGGTTTACTGAACAGGGGAAAACGCTTGAGTCAGAAAATTAATGCTTTCACAGTATAATTGCTTTTAACAGTGATCAAACTTTCATTTAATAACACCAGAAACCTGCTTGAAAAAGCATTTGTTAATTATAGGATCAAAACAGAGGCACGTAAATTAGCTGATTCGCTTATCAATATTGAAGTTAATAATTTTGAAGATCATGTTTCCAAATTACTGTTCAATATTATTTCATATGCAAAAGAAAATGTTCCCTATTACCGGGAAGTAATGACGGATATCCATCCGGATAAAAAGATGGTGTTTTCCAATCTAAAGGAATTACCGTTGTTAACCAAAGAGATTATTCGGACACAAGGGCAAGCAATGTATTCGGGTGATTTTGACCGTGTTTTCGGATACTGGATGAATACAGGGGGATCAACGGGTGAGCCGCTAAAATTTCCTGTAACAACTAATTTCGAATTTGTTCATCAAAAATGTTTATATATCCTTATGGGAGGCAATTCCAAAGATGTTATAGTTGCAGTTGATGGATCACGGGTTTCTGACGGGCTAAGAAATACAGATACTTTATGGAATACGGGTTCTGAAAATTTTCCTTATGGTTCAGTTCACTATTCAACTTTATACATGACTGATACAAATTTAAGTCGTTATATAGAACACTTGAATGAAATTAAACCATCCCTTATAAGAGGATATCCATCAGGACTTGAAAAAATCGCAAAGTATCTTATAGCTAATAATGTCAAACTTCAATTTGTAGTAAAGGGAATTTATTTGACAAGTGAATACTTTGATAATTCTAACGCAGAAATATTGAGAAAGGCATTTAACTGTCCCATTTATGGGCAATATGGGCATTCCGAAGTATCTGTTTTTGCGTTTACACTCGCCAATAGTCTTGAATATATCTGCTCTCCGCTTTATGGATTTACCGAAATACTGGATGAGAATGGCAATCATGTGAAAGAAGGCGAATCTGGCGAAATTGTTGTAACCGGCTACTCAAA
The DNA here is from genome assembly GCA_964583325.1 of uncultured Lentimicrobiaceae bacterium. Lineage (GTDB taxonomy): Bacteria > Bacteroidota > Bacteroidia > Bacteroidales > UBA4417 > UBA4417. The sequence continues at coordinate 30,307 of CAZOXJ010000001.1, read as the reverse complement.
TAAAGTTATGCCGTTTATTCGCTATAGAACAGGTGATACAGCCATTTATGGCGGTACAATTAACGGGGTAGTTAAACTAAAGTCGCTTCAGGGCCGTACAGTTGATTTTATCTATAATTCGGACAATAAGAAAGTCTATCTCATAGGATTAGTATTTGGTGGCCATCTTAAATCTTTCGAAAGAATAATACGCTGGCAAATAGAGCAGGACATTCCCGGTTTTATTGAAATAAGAATAGTAAAGGATATTGGATTTTCCGATTTTCATGAAAAGGAGATAGTGAGTTTATTTGAATCCATAGGAGTAAAGCCTGAACTTCAGTATGTTGATGATATCCCGTTAACCCAAAGAGGGAAACGTAAATTCCTGATTCAGAAAATTGATGAATCTCTGTTGTAAAGGAAATTTGACAAATGATTAAGGAAAAGAATAAAATATGTTGTGTTTTCAATCTGGCGCCTCATTACAGATCGGCTATCTATAAACTAATGGATTCTGAGCTCAATTGCGATTTTTATTTTGGCGATCAGGTTGGGACTCCAATAAAATTAATGAATGTTGATGAGCTTTCCGGGTATAAAAAAACGGTAAAGAACATATTTATTTTAAACAAAAAGTATAAATGGCAAAAAGGGGTAGCCCACCTTATTTTTAAAAGATATAAATTCTTCATCATTGACGGTGATACTAATTTCTTATCAAGTTGGTTTATTGCACTATTTGCGAGGATATTAAATAAAAAAGTTTTTATTTGGATGCATGGTCTTAAATCAATGGAAGAACTGCATTGGAGAAGTAAATTGAGGATATATCCATTATACCATCTGTCGCACATATTTCTTATGTATGGCGACTATTCGTGTAAGATTATGATTCAAAAAGGGTTCAATCCCCAAAAAATGTATCCCATTTATAACTCATTGGATTATGATAAACAGCTACCCATAAGGCAAGGATTGCACAAAACAGCAATTTATTCAAACCATTTTCAAAATGAGCTTCCAGTGTTGGTTTATATCGGCCGGATACAAAAAGTTAAAAAGATCGACCTTATTTTAATGGCAATGATTATTCTTAAGCAAAAAGGAATCTATTGCAATCTTGCAATTATTGGCGATAATGCTGATAATTTAAGTTTTACCAGGAAGATTTTAGATTCAGGTCTCGAATCGAATGTTTGGCTATATGGGCCATCATACATTGAAGAAACAACCAGCGAACTTATTTATAATGCTGATGTTTGTATATCTCCGGGAAATGTTGGTTTAACCGCAATGCATTGTTTTACATACGGAACTCCTGTGATTACCAATAATAATTTTGAAACCCAAATGCCCGAATTTGAAGTTATTGAGCCGGGTGTGAACGGAGATTTTTTTGAAGAGGATAATGCATGGGATTTGGCTGATAAAATAACTTGCTGGATACATTTAAATGACCAAAGAAGAGAAAATGTCAGAATTTCAACATATAAAGTGATTGATGAGAAATACAACCCTCATTACCAGATAGAAGTATTAAAAAAGGTTCTGAATTCCTTCTGACTCTGACTTTGATAGATTTTTAATTTATTAGCTTAATTATTCCAGGTCATAATTTTAGAATTTCAGAGAATAATTCAAACAACTACAATTCATTTGAAATAATAACCCGACTTTAAATACTAAACATTTTCAAACAATTTTCCTTTATGAAACAATTTACAAGTAATGTCCTTTTTATTGAAAATATAGAACTTGTGATCGAAAAAATCACATCAAAACTTAACTATGATTTACAACATTCGCTCAAACGTAAAGGTGCAATTATCGGTATAAGTGGTGGTATAGATTCATCTGTAACTCTTGGACTTGCGGTTAAAGCATTTGGACCCGAAAGAGTAATAGGGGTAATGTTACCCGAAAAGGATTCGAGCAACGAAAGTAAAGACCTAGCTGTTTTGCTTGCGGAGAAGTTTGGCATTAAAACGATTGAGGAAAACATTACACCGGCACTTACCGGATTTGGCTGTTATATGCGTCGCGATGAAGCTGTAAAAGCTGTTTTTCCTGAATATGATGCCAACTTGTATACTATGAAGATAAGTATTAGCCAGGAACAAATAAAACATAATCTTCCTCCTTTATTTTCACTAACAATTGTTGATGGCCATGGTAACAGTAAAAGTAAAGTTCTTCCTTTAAAGGAGTATCTTCAAATTGTTGCAGCCTCTAATTTTAAACAAAGATGCAGGATGTCGATGCTTTATTATCATGCTGAGAGGCTTCATTATGCTGTTATTGGCACACCTAATAAACATGAAGTAGATCAGGGCTTTTTTGTAAAGCACGGCGACGGTGGTGCTGATATTCTGCCGATTGCACACCTATATAAAACTCAGGTTTATCAGTTTGCTGAGTATTTAGGCATTCCCGAAGAAATTATTAAACGCACACCAACTTCCGATACTTATTCAGCTGAACAAACCCAGCAGGAATTCTTCTTTCAGTTACCTTTCTATGAAATGGATATGATTTGGTACGGGTACGAAAACGGCTATGATATTGAGGTTGTTGCAGATACTCTTGGGAAAACTAAAGCAGAAATCCAATCCATTTATAATAATTTCTTACGCAAGCAAAATACTACCGAGTATTTAAGATTGGCTCCAATAAAAGACTTTTAGTTCAATTATAATCCACCCAAAATTCCTGTTTCAGATTCTCATTACCTGAATCAATCTTATTTAGATTGAAAAGCTTTTAAAGTTTTTGTTACAGAAAAATTGTAAATGAATGTGATTTAATTAATTGAATGATCAGATAAAGAATAAGAAAATAATGACTCAAATTCCACAACGATTACTTGGAGAAGCCTTAAAACTCTCTGCACGTCAGCACCCTGAAAAAACAGCAATCATCTTTAAAGGAGAAGAATTTTCATATTCTGGTATCTATGACAGAGCACTCAAACTTGCTAATTACCTGGTGAACTCTGGAATCAAAAAAGGAGACAGAGTTGCTATTTTCCTTAATAATTCATGGCAAAGTGTTGTTGCAATTTATGGTATCACCTTGTCAGGTGGAGTATTTATTGTTATAAATCCACAAACTAAAGCTAACAAGCTTCAATACATATTAAATGACAGTTCGGCCAAAATCCTGATTACATCGGGCGTTTTTAAAAATGAGCTTTCACTGGCCTTGATTGATGTTCCGTTTCTGCAGGAGATAATTGTTACTGACAATATTGATGTGTCTGGAAAAATTACAATGCAATCAACCAGTCTCGATAGTATTCTTATTTCTGAATACTCCACTGTCACTAAAACTACATTAATTCCAAACGATCTTGCGGCATTAATTTATACATCCGGAAGTACCGGGTTTCCGAAAGGAGTAATGATGACTCATCAGTCTATGGTATTTACCTCATGGAGTTTAATAGAGTATTTGCGGTTAACTGATAAAGACAGAATAATGCTTATTTTGCCTTTGGCTTTCGATTATGGTTTATACCAGTTAATTATGGCTATTACAGTAGGAGGAACTCTCATTGTAGAGCAGTCTTTTACTTTTCCGGCTACAATTTACAAAAGCATCGAAAAATACAAGCCAACTGTTTTTCCTGGAGTTCCAACAGTTTATGCAATGATGATAGCAACCGGCAAACAAACCGGACTTAAATTTGACTGTATCGAAAAAGTTACCAACACAGCTGCTGCTTTGCCTGCTGAGTTTATTCCTGATTTAAAAATGATTTTTCCCAATGCGCTTATTTTTAAAATGTATGGGCTAACTGAATGTAAAAGAGTGTGTTACCTGGAGCCTGAGCTGGTTGATGTAAAGCCCAATTCAGTTGGAAAAGCAATACCAGGTACAGAAGTTTTCCTTCTTTCTGCCGACGGTGAACCTGTTCAGCCTGGTGAAGCTGGCATACTTTACATCCGCGGACCTCATGTTATGGCTGGATATTGGAATAAAGAAGACTTGAGTAAAGAAATGTTAAAGCTGGGTAAAATTCCAGGTGAAAGGATTTTATGCTCTAATGATTTATTCAAAATGGAT
>CAZOXJ010000001.1:0-26160 GCA_964583325.1 uncultured Lentimicrobiaceae bacterium | reverse complement strand
GGGTAAAATTCCAGGTGAAAGGATTTTATGCTCTAATGATTTATTCAAAATGGATGAAGAAGGCTTTCTGTATTTCCAGGGTAGAACTGACGATATTATAAAAACACGTGGCGAAAAAGTAAGCCCTTTAGAAATTGAAAAAACGATTTACAAAATTAATGGTGTGAAGGAAGTAGCTGTTATTGGCATTGCTGATAAGGTAATGGGTGAATCAATTGTCGCATTTGTTACTTCTTATCCGGATGCTAACATAAGTAAGGAAATTATTCTCAGGGAGTGTACCATGCATCTTGAATCGTTTATGATTCCCCAGAATGTGATTCTTCTGGATACAATGCCAAAAAGCAGCAATGGTAAATTTGATAAGTTTGAACTTAAAAAACTAATTGCCAATGAAAAGTGACCAATTATTTGGCGAGTTAAAACAAAAGTATAGCAGTAAGCTTAACTTTTTGGATGACAAACCTGAAGAAACTCTCGATTCTTCTTTGAAAGCACTTTGGCATATGGCTCATGGACATCCTATGTCGGCTGAATCAGCTGTTGAGCTGCCTTTGCCCGAATTAACTGATGCACAGGTAGATTTGCTAAATCAATTGATTGCGGAAAGGATTAATAACAAACCCCTTGCTCATATTACCGGGAGGCAGAAGTTTCTGGGTATTGATTTTATTTGTGATAGCAGAGCACTTATACCCCGCAAGGAAACTGAAATATTAGGACGAAAGGCCATCGAAATTGCATTACAACTTACGCTAAAGGATAATAATATTGTAGTAATTGATGTATGTTGCGGAGCGGGTAACTTAGGTTTAGCAATAGCTATTAACTTCCCGGATGCTGTAGTACATACCACTGACATCAGTCAGGACGCAATTGAACTTACTCTGGAAAATATTTCATTTTTAAATCTTGAACAAAGGGTAACTGCAGTGCAGGGAGATTTGTTCTCATCAGTTGAAAATGAATTTTTTTTATCCAGAACTAATTTAATTGTTTGTAACCCGCCTTATATTTCGACCGGTAAAGTCAAAATAATGAATCCTGAGATATTAGGAAAAGAACCCGTTTTGGCATTCGATGGAGGAATGTTTGGCACAAAAATAATTCAGAAACTTATAATAGAAGCACCGAAATTTTTAAAGAATAACGGTTGGCTGGTTTTTGAAGTTGGTGCCGGGCAAGGCGAATTTATATTAAAATTATGCCAGAGATCGGAATTATATCAAAAGGTTGAAGCTACTTTTGATAAAGATGGGCAAATAAGAGTGATTTCGGCTATGAAATAAAAGTAACTATTGTCAGTTCATGACAAAATATTCTCAGAATTATGATGATTGTGTCATAATTAAATTATTAGTATTTATAAATAATTGCTTATCAAGCTGTTAGCTTGTTAAGTAATAATATTAAATAAATTTTTTCAAATACTTTTCGAACACTGATTTATGACGAAAATTCCAAAGATTTTGTTCTGCTACTTGGAGTTTAGAATAATACTATCTCATGAAGGCTAAATAGTCTGTTGACTCATTAACATAAACCTTCTTAATATAAAGTAATATGGAACTCTTATCCGTGATTAAAACAACAATTAAGCGCAGTGGAGCAGTATCACTTTACTACATTTTATTAAATAAATATGGGGTATTATATCCTTCATTCCTTTTGAGATTTTCGCCCAGGTATTTTGTAAAATACCGCTATAAAAAGGCATATGGAAAAAGAATTCATCTCAAAAACCCCAGGACATTCGACGAAAAACTCCTTTGGTTAATGCTTTTTTGGAGGCATCCCCTAAAAATTCGATGTGGAGACAAGTACACAATGCGATTGTATGTTCAAGAAAATGGTTGGGGCCATATTCTGCCTGAGTTACAAGGCGTATACGAAAATAGCAATGACATTAATTTTGATTTGCTCCCTGATAAGTTTGTTCTAAAATGCACTCATGGGTGCGGTTTTAATATTATTTGTAAAAATAAAGAAGAGTTTGACCAACAGGAAGCAAAAAACAAACTCGAACAATGGATGAAAATTGACTATAGCAAGTGCGCAGGGGAGTTGCACTACAATAAAATGAAACCGAAGATAATTTGCGAACAGTTTTTAGATGATCTGGCAGGAGATCTCCCGGTCGATTACAAAGTTTATTGCTTTCAGGGTAAAGCTCATTGCACGCTAACTGTTCTGGAACGAAGAGATGCTGAGCACCATGCTTTATACGATTTTTATGATCGGGAATGGAAAACCAAATTGCCTTATTCCAAATCGAGTTTGTTAGCTGATCGAAACATACCAAAGCCTGAAGCTTATGAAGAGATTATTTCGGCTGCTGAAGCACTTTCAAAACCTTTTCCATTTGTTCGCATGGATTTTTATAATATTCATGGAAAGGCTGTGCTTGGCGAAATGACATTTACACCTTCTGGTTGTATTGGAAAAGGCTACACTGAATTGGCCCAAAATACTCTTGGCGATTTAATTAAATTACCTCCAAAATTATTATCCCGGTAGTTCTGAACGAGAATTCTATTGAAAATGAGCTTATCATTTTTAAGTTGATCAGGTTAAAGAGCCATGAGTAATTTTTCTCAGCTACCGAAAATGATTTTATGAAGTATTCCATTTGAGTCGTTATAAATAAATAACAACACATGAAAGCTTTTCTACTAATCACTCTTGATGTTCAATTCATCAGGGTTATTAACAGATTATCTCAAAGCGAAACCCTCGTGAATTATTAAACTAAAATCAGAATGTTTTTATCAGGAATTAAAAAGATTGTTAAAAAAGTCAGGGTTGTATCCCTTTACTACTCGTTTCTTAATAAATATGAAGATCTTTATGAGGCGTTTATCTTGAAAATTTCGCCTATACTTTTTGCAAAGCACCGTTACAAAAAGATTTACGGAAAAAGTATCAGGCTCCAAAATCCGGAAACATTTGATGAGAAACTGCTTTGGTTAATGCTTTATTGGAAACATCCGCTGAAAACCGAATGTGGCGACAAATATACGATGCGTTTGTATGTTGAACAGAAAGGCTTTGGACAAATACTCCCGGAACTTCTCGGGGTATACGAAAACAGCAATGATATTGATTTTGATTCGTTACCTCACAAATTTGTATTAAAATGCACTCACGGCTGTGGTTTTAATATTATTTGCACTGACAAAGATTATTTTGATAAAAATGATGCAAAAAAAAAGCTGGACAAATGGATGAAAATTGACTATAGTAAAGTTGCAGGCGAACTTCATTACAATTCAATGAAACCCAGGATTATATGCGAGCAATTTTTGGAAGATCTTGCGTGTGAACTGCCGGTCGATTACAAAGTCTATTGTTTTGACGGGAAAGTTCACTGCACCTTAATTGTTCAGGAGCGAAAATTAGTTAAACATCAGGCTTTGTTTGATTATTATGATCGTGAATGGAAGACAAAACTGCCCTATTCTTATTCGAGTTTGCGGGCTGACAGAAAGATTACTAAACCAGTTGCTTATGATGAAATGCTTGAAGCTGCTGAGGCTTTATCAAAACCCTTCCCTTTTGTGCGTATGGATTTTTATGATATTAAAGGTAAGGCAATACTTGGTGAAATGACTTTTACTCCATCAGGATGCATCGATAAAGGATACACAGATTTAGGTCAGAGCACACTTGGTAACCTGATAGAATTACCTCAAAAAGTTTCGTAATTGTATGTAAAACAAATAAATAATAATTTTTTAAATACTCAAACATGAACAAATCTCTTGAAATTTCCGAAAAAATAAGACAATTCATTATCGAAACTACCTTCTCTCCACCTGATCAGCTTAAAAATGATACATTAATTTTTGTGCAGGGAATATTTGATTCAATGGGCTTTATTTCGCTCTATAATTACATTGAGGAAACATTTGATATTAAAGTTGAAGATACTGAACTAGTTGAAGAAAATTTCGAATCGATTAATGCGATTACTGATTTTGTAGTGCGTAAACTGAATTAATAAAAACATATGTGCGGAATTGCTGGAATTTATAAATATCATTCACCTAATACACATTCTTCTGAAGACAATTTACGAAGGATGCTTTCTGTGATTCGTCACAGAGGTCCTGATGAGACCGGGATTTACCTGGGGAATAATATTGGCCTGGGGAGTGTCCGTCTAAGTATTGTTGACCTTTCAACCGGTCAGCAACCTTTATCAGACGAATCCGAAAATTATTGGATTGTTTACAATGGGGAGGTATTTAATTACCCGGAATTACGTTCCGCTCTCGAAAAAAAAGGTGTTAAGTTCAAAACCCAGTGCGATACCGAGGTTGTTGTTCAGATGTACGCTGAATATGGTGCTGATTGTCTTCGATATTTTAATGGACAATTTGCCTTTTGTATCTGGGATAAAGCTAAACAGGAACTCTTTTTAGCCAGAGATAGGGTAGGGATTAGGCCTTTGTTTTATTGGTCAGAAGGAGAAGCATTTGCATTTTGCTCCGAAATAAAAGGCTTGTTTACATTGGATCGGATTCCAAAAGCAATCAAACCCGAAAGTATGGCCCAGATCTTTACTTTTTGGTCTGCGTTAACGCCCAACACCGTTTTTGAAAATATATATGAATTACCTCCTGGCCATCATATGATGGTTAAAAATGGTAATGTTAAAATCGAAAAATATTGGAGTATGAACTTCAATTTTGATGGGAATCAGGAAACGAAATCAATTTCTTCTACTGCCACAGAATTCGAGGAATTATTTAAGGATGCAATAAAAATCAGACTTCGGGCTGATGTACAGGTTGGTGCGTATTTGAGTGGTGGTCTCGATTCAAGCCTTACTACAGCATATATTCATGAAATAGATCCCGGAGTGTTGAATACTTTTTCAATAGGATTTAAAGATAAAGCATTTGATGAAACCAAGTTCCAGCAGGATGTATCAAAGAAATTCGATACAAAGCATGCTGCTTTTGAATGCAGTTCGGAAGATATTGCCGATAACTTCGCTGACACTATCTGGCACACCGAATCACCTATTCTGCGAACATCGCCCACCCCTATGTTCATGCTTTCTAAAAAAGTGAGAGAACAAAATATTAAAGTTGTTATAACCGGGGAAGGTGCAGATGAGATTTTTGCAGGGTATAATATATTTAAGGAAGCTAAAATCAGGAGGTTTTGGGCTAATCAACCTGACTCCAAATTCAGGCCTCAGCTTTTATCGACATTGTATAAGTATTTACCAATGATGAAAAGCTCCAATAATTTAGCTCTTAAAATGTTCTTTGGATATAAACTTAACGAAACATCCAATCCTTTATATTCTCATCTGCTTCGATGGCATAATACCTCCAGAATAATCACTTATTTCTCTAATGATTATTTATCAGCTCTTGAGAATTATGCGCCACTTAATGATGTAACCGCCTCATTGCCTGATGATTTTACAAGTTGGAGTTATTTAGCACAATCACAATATCTTGAGTCCACTGTATTTATGTCAGGGTATTTGTTGTCCTCACAAGGAGACAGAGTTGCAATGGGAAATTCTGTCGAAGGGCGTTATCCTTTTCTTGATTACCGGGTAATCGAATATGCTTCTAAATTACCTGACAGGTACAAATTAAACTGTTTAAACGAAAAGTTTATTTTGAAAAAAATGGGTGCAGGCAAAATACCAGAATCTATCTTAAACAGGTCAAAGCAAGCTTATAGAGCTCCCATAGGAAGTAGTTTTGTAAAAAATAAAAATCTACCTGACGATATTGCAGAAATTATTGATCCGAAATGCATAAAAGATTATGGTGTTTTTAACCCTGAAAAAGTAAGTTCACTTTTCAGTAAGCTCAAAAACCAGGATGTAATGTCGGAAATTGATCAAATGGCAGTAGTTGCAATAATCTCTACTCAACTTGTATGTAAAATGTTTCTGACACATTATACCCCAAAAACAACAGATAATTTGCTGAATGTAAAAATAGTACACGAAGTATAAACTTTTTCAAATTATATTCAGGAATTCAAAATTTGATTAATCTGCAATGCTCTTTAATTCAATAAATTTCGCGATATTTTTCATCGTTGTAACAACTTTGTATTTTGCTTTAAAGCAAAAATACCGCTGGATGCTACTGCTTGCCAGTAGCTGTTATTTTTATATGTCATTTGTACCCGTTTATATCTTAATCCTTGCTTTTACCATTATAGTCGATTATGTCTCAGCAATTTTTATTGATAAAAGCAGTGGAAAGAAAAGACGTTTGTATTTGATTCTGAGTTTAATATCAAATATAAGTGTTTTAGCAGTTTTCAAATATTACAATTTTTTGAACGATAGTTTGACTTCATTTTTACATGGTTTTGCCTATTCGAATCCTATTCCGTATTTATCAATTCTGTTGCCCATTGGGCTCTCATTCCATACTTTTCAGGCAATGAGTTATACAATTGAAGTTTATAGGGGAAAACAAAAACCGGAGAAACATTTTGGAATATTCTCGCTCTATGTAATGTTTTTTCCACAGCTCGTTGCAGGTCCTATTGAACGGCCACAGAATTTATTGCATCAATTTTATGAAAAGCACAGTTTTGAGTATGCCCGAGTAGTTGAAGGACTTAAACTAATGCTTTGGGGTTTTTTCAAAAAGCTGGTAATTGCCGACAGACTCGCTATTTATGTTGATTCAGTTTTTAATCATGTTGATAACCATAATGGTACAACATTAATACTGGCAACAATATTCTTCTCATTTCAAATTTATTGCGACTTCTCAGGTTATGCTGATATTGCAATCGGTTCGGCTAAAATTTTAGGTTTTGATCTGATGGCAAATTTCAGACGTCCGCTTTTCGCTAGAACAACCGGTGACCATTGGAAAAGATGGCACATTTCATTGTCCAGCTGGTTTAAAGATTATTTGTATTTTCCAATGGGAGGAAGCAGGGTTTCAACTCAACGACTATACTATAATTTGATGGTTGTTTTTGCTCTCAGTGGTTTATGGCATGGTGCCGACTGGACATTTATAATATGGGGTAGCCTCAATGGCTTTTACCTTGTTTTTGCATTAATAACTAAGAACTACCGACAAAAATTCAATTCGTTTACAGGAATTGAGAAATCACCCAGGTTATTTTTGTTTCAACAGATTATAGTTACGTTTTTATTAATCAGCTTTTCGAGAATCTTCTTTAGGGCTAATAGTCTTTCCGATGCAATGCTGATAATAAAAAAGATTTTTACCGAAAGCGGCAAAATATTTATCGAAAATCCCTCCATTATGATTTTCTCTTTTGCAGGTATTATTATATTATTATTAGTGGAAATGAAACAAGAGTTTTTTGCCACGAAATTATCATTCTTCAACCACGATAATTGGATTGTAAGGAACCTTTCTTACGCCGCAGTTGTATTACTGATTTTAATAATGGGAGTTTTTGATGGCGGACAATTTATTTATTTTCAATTCTAAACACTCACAATCTCTTTAAGAACTTTGGAAAAAATAAAAAAGAATCCCCTTCTGTATTTTGCAGTAAAATTAGTGGCTTTTCTAGTGCTTGTGTATATTGCCGACTTTACAATCGGTTACATGATAAAGCATTATTACTTTAAACAGGATAGTGGTTTTCAATACCGAACAACCTATGCTATTGAGGAAACAAAAGCAGAAGTTTTAATTTTTGGCTCCTCACGTGCAAAAAATCATTACCACCCAAATATTATCGAAGAGCGATTAAAAATGACCTATTATAACGTAGGAAGAGATGGGAATCATATATTTTACAATTATGCGCTCTTAAAACTGATATTAAAAAGATATTCACCAAAAATAGTCGTTCTCGATCTGGTTAAAGGGGAGTTTAAAGAAACAACTGAAAGTTACGAAAAGATTTCAGCCCTTTTACCTTATTATGATTCTTATCCAGAAATCCGCTCAATTATAGAATTGAGAGGTAAGTATGAGAGATTTAAATTGTTATCAAAAATATATCCGTATAATTCATCAATTTTTTCCATAGCAGTTGGTAATACAGATTTTAATAAAAATAGATATGTTGACATGCAGGGGTTTGTGCCCTGGAGAAAAAAAATACAATGCCCTCCCAAAACTGATACTATTAATGTGGAGTATAAAATTGACAGCGTTAAGGTTAATATGTTTGAAAGTTTTATCAGAGATTGCAACTCTCAGGGGGTTAAATTATATATAGTTGTTTCTCCTTATTATTTGATCTCAGATATTACTGATAGTTCAATCAAAAAAGGAATAGCGATTGCGGAAAAATATGGTGTTGAGTTATTAAACTATTCGCAGGATACTAATTATAAACTGCATTGTGAATTTTTTGCTGACATTACTCATTTAAACGAAGATGGAGCAAAATTATTTACAACAAAATTGGTAGAAGAGTTAGTACAAAAATGAAAATCATATTGTTTAGCTTAAAAAAGTCCTACTCAATTTGTGTAAAAGGTATTTTTCTGAGCAAACCCAAGAGTCCCATTTTGGAATAAGTTTTTCGTTGTGGAAAAGCTTAAGGTTAGTCTGTTTCTTATACTGTTGATGCACAGATGTATTGATTTTTGGCACACTAATTGAAATTTTAAATTGATGGTTCACGCATTTAAAATTAAAAAGGTATAATTTTTTCGTTCTGTTACATTTTTCTATACTTGAACCAATCTGCAATAATGCATTACATCTCTAAAAGTACTTAACTTTTAAATTATTATGTGCGGTTTCGTCGGATTAATTAATAAGGACGGTCAGGATGCAGATTATAGCATTTTGAGTAAAATGGCTTCTACCATCCACCATCGGGGACCTGATGAGGATGGTTTTTTTATAAAAGGCCATGTTGGTTTTTTTCATAAAAGGCTTTCTATTATTGATCTTTCAACCGGCAGCCAACCTATGTCATTTGGAGAATTTACCATTGTTTATAATGGCGAGATTTACAATTATATTGAGCTTCGTAATGAGTTGATTGCTAAAGGACACAATTTTATTACCACTTCTGATACTGAAGTTATCCTTCACTTATATGCTGAATATGGGCAGGATTTTGTGAATGATTTAAATGGAATGTTTGCCTTCATAATTTATGATAAAAGTAAAGAAAGCCTTTTTATAGCGCGCGACCATTTTGGCATTAAACCATTATATTGTTATCAGGATAATCGAAAAATACTTTTCGGAAGTGAAATAAAAGCATTGCTCACTCATCCTGAAGTTACATCAAATTATGATATCGACAATCTGTATGAATATTTAACCTTCCAGTTTATTATGGGAGAGAGTACCATGTTCAAAAATATATATAAGGTGCTTCCCGGTCATTTTATGACCATTGATTTGCAAACCTGGGACACAAAAAGTGTGAAATACTGGGAACCAAATTTTAAACTGGACCAATATCATACCGAAGAATTCTTTATTGTTGAACTCCAGAAAATCCTACAAGAAACCATTTCGCAACAACTCCGGAGTGATGTACCGGTTGGAACTTATCTGAGTGGTGGACTTGACTCTTCACTTGTAACAATAATGGCTGGCAAAATTCTAGGTAAACCAATAAAATCATTTACCGGGGGATTTAAAGAAGGTCCGGAATTTAATGAGTTTGAATATGCCCGCATTGCAGCAAAAGCTGCAAATGCTGAATTGTTCGAAGTTTTACCAACAGAGCAGGAATTCATCGATTTGTTACCCAAATTAATCTATCACCTCGACGAACCCGTTGCAGGACCCGGGTTGTTCCCGCAATACATCGTATCAAAATTTGCATCCAGTCATGTAAAAGTAATACTTGGAGGACAGGGTGGCGACGAAATATTCGGTGGCTATGCTCGGTACCTGGTTGCATATCTTGAGCAAGCAATTAAAGGTGCAATGTTCGAGTCTAACGAGGAAGGTGAACACATAGTTTCGCTCAAGTCAATACTTCCAAACCTTCCATCACTCAGGCAGTATATTCCTATGATGAAAAATTTCTGGAATGATGGTGCTTTTGAACCAATGGACCGAAGGTATTATAATCTTATTAACAGAATGGGAACTACTGATTGTTACTATCATTCCGAATTTATTAATCAGCGGAATGATAAAGCAATTTTTGGAAAATATTCCGACTATTTTAATCATTCCGACACGTCGAGTTATTTTAACAAAATGACTCACTTCGATATGTTTGGTAGTCTGCCTGGATTGTTGCAGGTAGAAGATAGAGTGAGTATGGCTGTATCAATCGAATCAAGGGTTCCATTGCTCGACCGGAGGATTGTTGATCTGATATCGCGAATGCCGGCAGGAATGAAATTCAAAGGCGGCGAGATGAAATACCTCCTGAAACGAAGTATTAAAGATATTATGCCCGAGCAGATTATGAACAGAAAAGATAAAATGGGGTTCCCTGTTCCTCTGCATATCTGGTCGCAAAATAAAGCCAAGGATTTTATTCTCGATACTTTACTTTCAAAAAATGCAAAAGAGAGGAATATAATTAACACTAAATATGTTGAGAAAATGATTAGTTCCGAGCAACCTTTCGGCCGCGGACTATGGGGAATTTTATCACTCGAATTATGGTTTAACCAATTTATTGACAAATAACAATTTTATGGAAAATCAAAATGCGCCTATCAATGCAGAATCATGGAAAATTGAAAAAATTGGTGTTATCGGGCCAGGTATTGTTGGAATGCCAATGGCAGGAATGCTTGCTAATGCACAAATCAAAATAGGAGCCGATGGTCCTGCTAAAGTTGTTGTAATCCAAAGAGACTCCAGAAATTCAGGTTGGAAAGTTGATTCAATTAACAAAGGAAAGTCTGTAATTGGAGGCATTGAACCTGAGCTTGATGAAATCACCCACAATGCAGTAAAAGCAGGTTTGCTTTCTGCATCGTCTGATTTTTCGGTTTTATCAGATGCTGATGTTATTTTAGTATCGGTGCAAACAGATAAAAAAGGATTTGAACCAGATTATGGGCCATTGTTTGGTGCTCTTGAAAAATTGGCTGAAGCATTAACTCATAAACCTGCCGGTAAAATACCATTAATTATATTTGAGTCTACACTGGCTCCAACAACAATGGATACTTTAATCAGAACACATTTCATGAAATATGGATTGGTCGAAGGTAAAGATATCCTTTTAGGAAATAGTCCGAACAGGGTTATGCCTGGCAGGTTGGTTGAACGGATCAGGAAATCGGATAAACTTGCCGGCGGTCTTCATCCGGAAACGCCAAAGCTAATAGCTAAACTTTATAACCACATCGTTACAGAAGGGGAGGTGTATCAAACTAATAGTCTGACAGCAGAAATAGTAAAAACCCTGGAAAATGCGTATAGGGATGTTCGCATTGCCTTTTCAACCGAAATTGTAAGATACTGTGATAAAAACAACATAAATTTCTATAAAGTCCGCGATAAGGTAAACTCCATGCTATCGCAGGTTGATGCGGCTACAAGCAACCCTAATGTTGTTCCCAGTGGTGGAATTCTTATCCCGATGCTTGGTGTTGGTGGCCATTGCCTTCCAAAAGACGGTATTCTGCTGTGGTGGAGAAATATTGAAGCAGGTACCGATACCTCCAAAAGTCTTATTTTAGGTTCCCGAATCATTAATGATGAATCACCTGCATATACATTCAATCAGGCTGAAAAAACTTTTGGTAATCTCAAAGATAAAAGGATAGCTTTACTTGGTGTAGCTTACCGTTTTAATTCGGAAGATACTCGGAATTCTCCTACTCTTACTCTTGCCAATTACTTAAGAGAGAATGGCGTATCCTACATTATGCATGATCCATATGTAAAAGCTGATGATCAAAACCTCGAAAAATATCATCAGGAAAACAATTATACTCTTGATTTAAATGAGGCTTTGAAGGATGCTGATTATATTATAATGTGTAATTCTCATAAAGAGTATATCGATAATCTGGAAACCATAATAAAAGCTCCTAAAGCATTAAAAGGTGTAATAGATGCATGCAATATCTATGATTCTGAATATTTTAGGAAACTCGGTATTCCATATACCGGAATAGGCAGAGGAACTGATGAACCAACAAATGAGTTTATTTCTTTTGTTTTTGATAGTTTCCAGTCGATGGAAAATGGTTTGGCCGTTGAACTGAATAATCTGATAAAATTTTATAACTCCAATTATGCTTTTGATGAGTTCAATAAAGTAGATTTTAAAGATGTTCAGAAATTAGCAAAAACCTGCTCAACAGGTTGCGAAATCGCGGATGCTATTTCCGTTGGAGTTCTACAGTCCTATCAAGGCTTTTCGAGCAGTCTGGTAGAGCTCGCTTTTACAAATAAATAATAATTGTTAATCCTTACCCGTTAAAGGTAAAAACTGCCAGAGATTTTTTTTGTTCGTAACATTTTTACATTCTCTATTTTTAATCAGTTTGAATTAGAAAAAAGATGTGTTAAACTGAATTGAAATCTTAGCAAAACAAATCTCTGGAAGCAACAATCACAAGAGACTAAACGAAGGATATTTGTTATGTTGTAATTAAAACAACAAAAACAAGACATGTACTATTACATTAATCAGAAAATAACCAAATATGTCTGATCAGAAAAATTGGGGAATAATCGGTGGTGGAATACTTGGGATGACACTTGCATTGCGGTTATCTAAACAAGGTAATAAGGTTACGATATTTGAATCAGCTGAAAAACCCGGAGGATTGACTAGTTCATGGGAAATGAATGGCGTAGTATGGGATCGCTATTACCATGTTATACTTATGTCGGACCTGAATACCCGAAAAGTACTTGAAGAAATTGGACTGGTAGATGAATTAAACTGGGTTGAAACAAAGACTGGTTTTTATTCGGAAAAGAAATTACATTCCATGTCGAACATCATTGAGTTTTTCAAGTTTCCACCAATAAATCTTATCGACAAATTTCGGTTAGGATTAACAATATTTGTTGCTTCAAAAATAAAGAACTGGGAAAGACTCGAAACCATTCCTGTGGCTGACTGGCTCACAAGATGGTCGGGGAAAAGAGTGTTTGAAAAAATCTGGCTGCCATTGCTTAAGGCTAAACTCGGCGACAATTACACCGAAACATCGGCAGCATTCATCTGGACAACCATACAACGCATGTATGCAGCCAGAAAGAGTGGTCTTAAAAAAGAGATGTTCGGTTATGTTAAAGGAGGCTATGAAAAGATTAACTCACAATTTGCTTCTTATTTATCCAATTCAGGTGTCGACTTCAAACTAAATTCGGTTGTAAAGTCAATTAATACTCTTGAAGACGGTAAAATTTGTGTTGTAACTGAAAGTGCTGAAGAACAAGTATTTGATTCAGTTATCTCAACGCTCTCATCTCAGCTATCAGTGAAAATTGCACCTCAATTGACAGATGTTGAAAAGAAGCAACATAACGATATTAAATACCTGGGCGTAATTTGCCCGTCGGTAATGCTTCGAAAACCAATTTCGCCTTACTACGTAACCAATATCACGGATTCCTGGCCACCATTTACCGGGATAATCGAAATGACAGCTCTTATTGATAAATCGGAAATCAAAGGAAATAATCTAATTTATCTTCCTAAATATGTTAATACACAAGATTCGTTGTTCGAAAAATCCAGCGAAGAAATAAAGGATATTTTTATGGATGCACTTTTTAAGATGTATCCACACATAAATGAAGATGATATATTGTTTTGGGGGGTATCGAAATCGCGTATAGTTTTTGCTCTTCCAACAATACAATATTCAAAGAAAGTACCAGGGATATTTACATCAATTGGGAATTATTATATTGTTAATTCAGCACAAATTCTTAATGGAACATTGAACGTGAATGAAACCATCCATGTTGCTGAATCGAAATTGAAACTAATACAAACTTAACATGACTAAGAAAAAACCTATTGCCTGCATTTCTCTCGACCTCGACAATCAATGGTCGTATATGAAAATTCATGGTGATGAAGGCTGGGATAAATATCCATCGTATTTCGATATATTTGTTCCACATATTCTTGATATCCTGGACGAGTTGGAATTAAAAATCACATTTTTTATTGTAGGTAAAGATACTGAAACAGAAGATAACCGAAAGTACCTCAGAATGATCACTGAAAAGGGACATGAAGTTGGAAACCACAGTTATTATCACGAATCATGGCTTCAAACCTATTCATATGATAAAATTGAAAAAGAAATAATTGATGCTGAAGATGCTATTTTTGAGGCTACAGGGCAAAGAACTCGTGGTTTTCGCGGTCCGGGATTTAGTTGGAGCAACGATTTGTTGGAAGTTTTAAAAAAGCGTAATTACTTGTTTGATGCTTCAACTTTACCAACTTGGTTAGGTCCACTAGCACGCTATTACTATTTCATGAAATCGGATCTTCCGAAAGAAGAAAAACTGGCACGAAAAGAACTGTTTGGGAAATTCAGCGATGGACTTCGTCCAAATAAACCTTATTATCATCAACTAAAAGATGAAAGTAAGTTGTTAGAAATTCCAGTAACAACCATTCCAATACTAAGAGTTCCTTTTCACCTTAGTTACCTGATTTATTTAAGCGGGATATCGCCTGTTTTAATGAAATTGTATCTATCCGTTGCAATTTTCCTTTGTAAAATTACCCGGACAAAACCTAGTTATCTGTTGCACCCTCTTGATTTAATAGGTGGCGACAAAATCAAGTCACTCGCATTTTTTCCTGGAATGAATATTGCGACAGAACAAAAAGTGAAGGTCTTCAGATATACACTTAAAAAATTAAAGCATAATTTTAAAGTTCTACCTATGCTTGCATTCTCTAATGAGATAGCATCAGATCAGAGAACATAAATAACTGAAAATAAACAAATGTTGGTTAATTAGTGTAATGAAATAAGCTCTAATACTCCTTTTTTTATAAAGATTATTCAGAACTCTAACCAAATTTTATTTTTACGACTAACATCTTATGTGAACATAAATGTTGAAACATGAAACCAGTTAATAGTTTAATAGCCAAATATTATAAAGCTATTTGGATTGCTTTTCTAGTTTTTATAGGTTTTGGATTGTCTTTATTAATCTTGCGTAAAGATATTGAAGGGAAAACTTTCCATATGTTGATTTCCATGATATTCTTATATTATGCGTATCATAAGTGGAGAAAACAAGGCTATAATCATATTGTGGTAGGAATTATTTTTGGTTTAGCTTCTCTTTTTATCTCTACTCTTTTTATTCAAACATACCTTGCCATCCAATCACCCGAACAGTTTGATTTCATGTGTTTTTATATGCAAGGACAGTTAGGTTTGCATAACCTTCCCTTTTATGATCCTGAAAGTTTTAAAATACTGCTCAATACTGTTAAATATCCATTTACTTTTCAGAGTGGTATAAAAGCAGAAATACTGGATGTTGGCATGCTTTCCCCTCCAATTACTATGCTCTTTTTTACACCACTGACGTTTTTTGATTATACTACATCCAAAATTATTTTCAGTGTAAGCATACTTGTATTTATTTTTATAAATGCCTTTGTAGCTAATACTATTTTTATTAAATCAGGAAGATCATTCATTTCTTACCTGTTCATTTTGGTAATTATTATTTTAGATCCTGCTACAAATAATACAATTGCATATGTGCAGACCAATTTCTTTATTTTGTTTTTATTACTACTTACTTTCAAATATATTGAGAAGCCCAGTGCAGGTATATTCCTGGCACTTTCTATAGTTTTTAAACCAATAACTGCTATTTTTATATTGTATTTCATTTTTAACGAAAAATGGAAATCTGTGTTATATTTTTCGATTACATCAGTACTATTGCTTTTCTTGACTACCTATTTCTGGGGTATTGATAATATTATTAGTTTTTTTGTTTCGCCTCCAAATGAAAGATTACCATATAATCTTTACACTCAAGGTATTAATCAATCATTGGTTGCGATTCTCAATCGGAATTTAACAGCATATGGAATAGAATTTCGAACAATTACTGTTATTTACTTTTTCTTCGCTGGAATTATGACAATTATAACAATATTTGCTTCAAGAAAAATCGCAAAATATGATCATAAATTAGCATTTTTACCTTTTATTCCTTTAGCACTTATTGTATATCCAAGTTCATTGAGTCATTATGCAGTTTATCTCTTACTCATTATCATGTACTTTATGTTTATATCAAATGGCGAGAAGTATTTTTGGATAATACTTATTCCAGCAATTAGTTTTATAAACAATGAGGCATTTTACGCTTACCTGTCTATATGGATAATATTAGTTTATTTCGGGACGCGAAATAAAATATTTGAAAAATCCATCGATCAATTTGGTGGATTTCAAGAAGCTAAATTATGAGTGGATAGATTTACCAGAAGACCTGCATTAGACGATTCATAAATAGTTTGATATTCAGCGATAAGAATTATGATTTTAATAAAACAGATATTTTAATGAAAGAAAATATACGATTCAGAAATACATTTTGTCTGGTATATGTTATATATATATCATTTTTATACAGAAGGCAACTCTTGAATATAAGATTTGATCCGGGTTTTAAAAAAATGGTTATGAATTGTGAATCTCATTTGAATTGTAGTTCAGCTGAAAAAACGCTTTTCATTGTTAATGGATATTCTATTAATGAATGCAGCCAATGTGGGCATAGGTATACAAAAATTGATGATTTTAAGAATCATTTAAATGAGGTATATTCTGATGAATATTTTTTTGAAGGTAAAGCAGGATATCCTGATTATTTAGCAGAGAAAGAGCTTCTCATTAAAGCAGGCAACCGTTATGCTAAAATTATCTCAAATTATATGACACCAGGTAAACTTTTGGATGTTGGATGTGCCGCAGGCTTTATTATGAAAGGATTTGAAGACGAGGGGTGGGAATGTGAAGGAATAGAACCCAACCTTACAATGGTTTCCTATGGACGTAATGTGATGAATATGAATATCTTTAATGGAAGTCTCGAAGAATTTACATATACATCAAAATATGATTTGATTTGTCTGATTGAAGTAATCGGACATTTTTACGATTTAAAGAAAGCAACGCTTAATATTTTAAACCTGCTTAATGATGACGGTTATGTATTAGTCGAATCCTGGAACATGAAAAGCTTTGCTGCAAAAGTTTTAGGTAAACGATGGCATGAATACAGTCCGCCAAGTGTTCTTAATTGGTTCTCTGATAATACCCTTGCTCATCTTTTTGAGAACATAGGATTGAAAATGGTTGCTAAAGGATATCCACAAAAAACAATAAATGTGGAACATGCCCTTTCACTCCTTGAAGAAAAACTTCCTGAATTCGGTTTTAAAAAGAAATTATTCAAAATTACTAGTGCATTAGCTGGCAGGTTAACAGTAATTTATCCATTACATGATTTAAATTGGTATCTCTTTAAAAAAACACCTTCAGGTAATACTGCTTAGTACAACTCTTTTATTTAACCCTATTCTTGATACTATTGCAAATTAACTAATTAATCAATGGAAAAACCTTTTATAAGTATTGTGCTCCCGTGTTACAATGAGGAAGCAATTTTACAGGAAAACCTTAATGCGGTTATTTCCTATCTAAATAGTAAAAACGAGAAGTACCGTTGGGAAATTCTAATTGTGAATGATGGTAGTAAGGATAAAACTGGTGAAATTGCTAATAACTTCGAAATCCATAATAGCAATATCCGGGTCATCCACCACCCAACCAACCTTAACCTGGGCCATGCTTTACAAACAGGGTTCTGCAATTCAAAAGGTGATATTATTGTTGTACTTGATATAGATCTCAGCTATTCGGTTGATCATATTGGCGTTATGGTTGATAAAATGCTGGAAACATCAAGTGATATTGTTGTTGCATCGCCTTACATGAAAGGAGGACGAGTTACAGCCGTACCATTTACCAGAAAAATAATGAGTTTGTGGGTGAATAGATTTATGCGGATAGCGGCTCAGGACAAGTATTATACATTTACTGGAATGGTAAGAGCTTATCGCCGCGATTTTATCCGTCATGTTAATCTTAAAACCAAAGATTATGAAATAAATCCTGAGATTATGTATAAGGCAATGATTCTCAGAGCTAAAATTACAGAAATTCCTGCCCACCTTGATTGGACTGAACAAAACAAATTTGCAGGAAAAAGAACATCAAGCATTCGTGTATTAAGAGGATTCTTTTCAGGACTCATGTCTGGTTTTATTTTCAGACCATACATTTTCTTTATTGGTGTTGGCGGTCTGCTTATGGGACTTTCACTGTATGAACTCGTATGGTTGCTCTTTGATACAATTTCAGGTATGAAAGGAATTAATGTGCAAAATTCACTTGCTGAAAATGCATTTTCAGCAAGTCTCGCTTTACAGTTTAATAAAAATCCTCAAACATTTCTTGTAGGTGGAATAACATTTCTAGCAGCTATCCAATTTTTAAGCCTCGGTTTTATGTCGCTTCAGAGTAAAAGGTATTTTGAGGAACTTTTTCATTTGGGAACTGCAATTGTGAAAAGGATCAAAAAAAATGAAATTGAATAAGTCAGTTATTGCTATCCACTGAAATGTTAAAGAATTATCTTGAAGCTAAAACAATTAAGGTAAATAGTTAAAGAAGTTGTGTTTAAAGTATAAAAATCGAATAATTCAGTTAGCACAAACTTAAATAAATCTATAGAAAAATGAAATCAAATATCAAAATCTTAACATTTTTTGAAAAGAATAAACTCTTCCAAAATCCTTTTTTTCTGTTTTTGCCATTTTTGATTCTGTTTTTTCTATTTGTTTTAAACAATCGACATGCTCCTTTAGCTTCTGATTCGCATGTTTATTTAATGTTTGCTAACAATTTGCTTAATGGATTTTATTCACCTCCGGCACCCAATTTTAATCTAATTGAAGGTCCGGGTTTGCCAATAATCCTCATTCCTTTTGTCGCATTTAAATTACCTTTAATCAGTTTTTCATTCCTTAATGCTATTTTTCAATATCTTTCGATAGTTTTTCTATTTAAATCACTCCGCTATTATTTACCTCTAATAAAGGCTATATTCTTTGCTACATTTTTCGCCAGTTGCTATAGCTCGTATTATTTATTGTCATCAATTGTTACAGAACCTTTGTCCCTTTTCTTGATTTCACTCCTAATATATTTTATTATAAACAGTTACAATTCTTCTCAAAAGAAGTTTATTTTTATCGCAGGATTTATATTAGGCTATATGGCTTTAGTGAAAGTTATTTTCCCTTATGTGTTAATAACATTATTGTTATACTTTGCAATAATGACTGTTTTTTATAAAAATATTAATTACAAAAAAGGGTTAACTATTACTCTAGTTGCAATGGTTGTAATCCTACCATATATGATTTATACCTATAATCTTACCGGGAAATTATTTTATTTTGGCTCTGCAGGAAATGATACTTTTTATTGGATGAGTACTCCATATGAGTACGAATATGGTTCGTGGAATAACTCTAAGTTTGATGCAAATGCCAATGGCCCTGAAAAGAAATTAGGAATGGAACTTTTAAAAGCAAATCATCAGGCAAACTTTGATAAAATTGAAAGTATGAGCACATTGGATAAAGATGATGCTTTAATGGAAATGGCTTTAACTAACATAAAAAATCATCCGACAAAGTATTTGAAAAATTGTGTAGCTAATATTAGCCGGTTATTCTTCAGTTTCCCTAAGAGTTATACTTTTGAAGTAATGATGAATAAAGTATGGTATTTTTCAATTTTGTATGCGCTCATTTTATTCAGTTTATTAATGACAATCGTGCACTGGCGAAGCATAGCTTTAAGTATTCAGGTAGTTTTCATTCTTTCATTCATTTATTTGGGCGGAAGTTGTTTGGTCAGTGTTGATAATCGACAGCTTATTTTGATTTTGCCAGCTTTAATCCTTTGGATAGGATATGTTTTTCACAAAACAGTAGTGATTAAAACTTTTGACAAGAACAGCGAATCAAATGTCTGAAAATTGTAACATTTCCTAATAGCCATATCGCTAATGATTATTCAGAAGTTCGAAGATAAAGACTACCATTCAATAATTGATTTTAATAAAGTTGTTTTTAATCAAAGAGATAATATTGAGGAATCTTTTAAATATCGATTTTATGCGAATCCCTTCGCCATAAGCAGGAAACAGGAATCACTACTTGCCTGGGATAAGAAACAGAATATCATTGGACAGATCCTTGTTATGCACTCTGAATTTAGTTATGAAGGAAATGTATATCCGGCTTTTTTAGGAATGGACTATTTTGTAAATATTGAAGACAGAAAGTCTTTGGCTGGTGTTATATTAGCGAATAAATATAAAGATTTGAAGTATAATTTTGGCATTGGACTGACAGACGCTTCTTTAAAAGTTTTGCTTGCCTTTAAAGTAAATATTATTGGCTACATGTCGAAATATATCAAAATCAATATTAAATTTGCACTAAGAAATTATTTATTTAAAAAGAAGGAAAGTGGATCGTCAAAATTTGTTTTTCCAGATACATTAAGCGTTCATGGAGGCAATTTTGAAAGAGTATTAAATGCTGATGATATTATTTCCTCAAAAGGCTATTGGAATAATAAATTAGTAGAATTTTCGAGGAGTAAAGAGTTTATAATTTGGAGATACTTTTTTTATCCTGAAAAATACATAATTTACAAGTTTCACTCAAACACTCATAAACTAGATCTGGAACCAGTTTTTTTTGTGGTCAGGCCGATTGTGTGGAAGAAAACAGATTGTCTTCTATTGGTTGATTATAGATTTGATACTTCACAAAAAGACACATTTAACGAAATTATTAACACTGTTTTAAAACTATCTAAAAAACTTAAAATGTCTGCAACTGTATTGGGGTGTTCACTTCCAGGTTTTAAAAAGGAACTCCGAGAAAAGTTGTTTTTCAATTTTGGTAGAGATTTGGAGATAGTATCGAAATTTCAGACCAATAATACGTCTGATCAAGATACGATATTTGTCACTTTTGCTGATTCAGATTGTGATTTTTATTACGGTAACAATAAATGGTAACAAAAAATGAATAAGATAATAAATTTTCATGATATTACTGATGGAAAATGGTTTGAAGATACTATAAATATCTTGAAAAGGAAATACACATTTGTAAGCATTGAAGACATATCTGATCATTATTATAGAAAAAAGAAGCTCAATAATTCGTGCCATATTACTATTGATGATGGCGATACCACTTTTTACAATGTCGTTTATCCTATCCTGAAAGGAAATAATATTCCTGCATCAATTTTTGTATCACCCAAAATAATAAGCGAGCGGAAAAATTATTGGTTTCAGGAAATAGAAGGATATGATCACGAAAATTTTAAAAAGATAATCTGTAAGATTATAAATAAAAATGAATGCATATTATCAAAATATCCTCTCATTGCGATTCTTAAATGTTTGAAAATAGATCAAGTTCTCAAAAGTATTCAATTATATCAGGAAACCTACAACATTAAAGTTAAAGAAAGTCAAAATATCACACTCGAGCAACTCATTGAGATTGACAGATTCGGCTTAGTTAAAATTGGAGCTCATACGATGAATCATCCAATTCTGTCTAATGAAGACGACAAAAGCAGTGAAAATGAAATTGCTGAATCTTTGTTTGGCCTAAGAGTCTTATTAGGACATGAAGTACAATATTTTGCTTATCCTAATGGTGTGCCAGGAGTCGATTTCAGCGAAAGAGAAATAAGTAGTTTGTATCGGAATGGATGTCGGATTGCATTCTCAAGTCAAAATGGCGACTTTTTTAATGATACTGATCCACTCAGTATTAACAGATATTCTTTATCCCATGGAGGAGAAGGATTTGTTCGGGCAAAATTTTTGTTAGGGGAATATTGGGATATACTTAAAGAGTCAATACTAAAAGGGGAGATCAGAACCCGTGCAGAAATTGTAAAAAAAATTCATAAAGAAGTAAAGTCTGAACAATTGTCTGTTTCTCAATCAGATTAAATAAGCTGTTTCTTCAGTCTATAATTGCTTAAGAATCAGAAAAAAAAGGCTACCTACATTGGTAGCCTTTTTTTTATCTCTTCACCACAACCCCTTTTGTAAACTCCATTCCACCAATTATAAAATGAATCACATACATCCCTGATTTTTCGTTTTCAAGGTTGATTTCGAGCTCTTTCTGGCCTTGTGAAACAGTTGAATAGATTTGATATCCATTCATGTTTATTATCCTGATTTTAACTTCCTGCTCAATAACCTTTTTGAGGTCAATGTTAAGAATTCCGGTAGTTGGATTTGGATAGACAGTTAAATCAATTACACTGTTGAGATCAATTAAAGGTATTGTTTCTTCTTCCGGATCAATACTACCGTTTTCGACTTCGCAGAATCCAATATCCGGTTTTCCGGCCTGGGGAACCTTTGTACCAAAGAAATCTTTTTCCAGCTTTAAATCCGACCCTTTATTTATACAGGGGGAATTCGGTTTTATTCGGAAATTACCTTCAGCGCCATTTTCAAATTGTGGATCTTTAACCTGCGAGTTTTTATCTTGTCCGCTCACTGCTATCCATAATGCTAATGTGCTGTAACCATTTAAGAAGCCCGATTTTTCGATATTGAACAAGTTAAAATCAGAAACATAGGAACCTCCATATTTGAATGCTTTAGTCGCAGCGGGAGTGAGGTAAAAAATATTGTTCGTTGCACTTATTTTTGAGCCTGTTAAGCTTTCGACAGCAAAGTTATCGTTTGCAACAAAAGTGTTATTCATGATCAAAGCTGCTTTATTTTGCTGAACTTTAATAGCAACCTGATTGCCAATCATCTGATTGTAATAAATTTTTACAGATTCAGAATTTACATTCACACCGGTTTTCCCACCCAAAATCGTGTTGTAACGGATGATAAAATCACCACTGCTGTTACTAAGGTTTAAACAATGGTTATCCGAAATTTTGTTTCCACTCAGTGTATTGTATTCAATAACGCCTTCCATCCTGATCCCGTTCATCCGCACTACCGACATATTGCCAGTGTTAGTGTGATCGAGCTCATTTTTATGAATATAAACTTTCCCTTCACTAGAATTTAAATTTATACAACTTCCTGCAGCATAAGGATCGCTGAACCACTTCTGGTTTACAGAAGAAATTTTACAGTCTCTGATTTCAATACTTATAAATTCATCAGCGTTTATTCCATCCAGACCTGTATTATAGATGCCTGTATTGAGAATCTTCAAGTCTTTAATACGGGAGTTGGAGCTAATTCCGAAAGTTGCATTATGCAATTTGCAGTTTTCAATGGTCAGACTCTTGCTCTCATCACCTGTAACATATATGCATGATGTACCTTTCTGATCGGACATAATTTCGAGATTGCGGATAACGCAATTGATGGTATTATCAAATTCAAAACTATGCGAAGCTGTTTGAAAATTGATAATAACAGGATTGGTTCCATTTCCATATGCATCTAAATTGATATTGGTTTTTTTACTGATGATTATGGAATTGTTTGATTTGTATGTTGTTCCCCGTCTCTGCAGGTAAGTGCTTCCATTTTTAAAAGTAAAATCTTCCCACGAATCGTATGGATGATCGATTGAACCGTTTTCAGCAAGATCATTTTCGTTAGTTGGGTCAATATAAATAATTTCCCCTTCGAGTTCTTTTATTACATTTATTGTTACTAACGCTAAAGTTACAAGTGAGTCGGCACTGTTATCCTGTGCGATTACAGTTAGAATATATACAGGATTCAAGTCAAAAAACATTAAAGCTGGATCCGCAACACTCAATAAGCCTGTTGCTGGATTTAAGGTAAATGTTTGATTTTCATTGCCGCCAATTATGTTGTAATTAATTGATTGACCTGCATCAGGATCAGATGCTGATAAATATCCGATTTCGGTTCCGCTTACAGAATTTTCGACCACATCAAAAACCTGGTTTTCAAATACCGGATATTCATTTACGTCCAGCAAATTAATAGTGATTGTGGAATTGGTTATCAGATTACCAATGCCATTGTCCTGAACTGATACAATAAGCGTAAACATCTGATTTTCCTCGTAATTGAGTGCAGCTGAATTATTAACCTTAATTAGCCCATCAGTTTCATTCAGGGAAAATGCATCATTGGAATTTCCCGAAATAATAGTATAGGTAAGTGTTTGGTTGAAATCGGGTTCGGTTGCAATAACAGTTCCAACTATAGTGTTGGAGAGCGTATTTTCCTCAATAGTAAAGATCTGGTTGTTACAAACCGGATGTTCATTAATATCCATAACGTTAACAGTTACAATTGCTTCCGCTGAAAGACCTTCAGTATCCTGAACCTTTACTAAAAGATCAAACTCTGGGTTACCTTCATAACATACTGCATTTGGATTACTAATTGTTAAATCGCCATTATTGGAATTTATTGCAAAACCGTTACCGATATTTCCAGCCTCGATGCTATATGACAGTGAATTACCCGAACCTGAACCAGAAGCCACTACTGTACATACTTGTGTCCCAATTGGTTTATGTTCGGTTGTACTGAACAACTGATCGGTAATAACAGGAGGTTCGTTTGTGTCAATCAAATTTATAGTAATAGTTGCCTGATCTTCAAGACTTAATGTACCATTATCCTGCACATTTACAGTTAAGGTAAAGACTGGGTTAGTAATATAATTGAGAGCTAATGAATTTGAAACTGTTATTTCACCAGTTAATGAATTGATTGAAAATGCATCAGCAGTATTTCCCGACAGTATTGAGTAATTGATTATCTGACCAGCATCCGGATCATAAGCTTCAACAAAACCAACCGAACTCCCGTTGATGGAATTTTCATTCACAAAGAATGTCTGATCATTAATAACCGGTGGTTGATTAATTTCTGGTAAAACATGAATCGTAACTATGCAATCATCAAATAAATTGCCAGAACCATTGTCTGAAACCCTTATCATTAGATTGAAAACAGGATTACTAAGGTAACTTATTGCAGCTGAATTTAAAGTTGTAATAAGTCCGGTTGAACTGTTAATTGCAAAAGCATTATTCGTATTTCCTGCAGTTATGGTATAGGAAAGTATTTGGCCTGCATCAGGGTCATTGGCCTGTACAGTTCCAACTTCAGTTCCGTTTTGAACGAACTCATACACGCTAAACGTTTGATTGTTAACTGTAGGGTTTTCATTTACATCACTTAATGAAACAGTTATTAATGCCTGACTGCTTAGATTTCCAACACCATTATCCTGAACTTTTACAACAAAGGCGAAAGAAAGATTTTCCTCAAAGTTTAATGCCGAAGAATTTGCAATCGTAATAATTCCGCTTGTTGCACTGATAATAAAAGTACCATTTTCGTTTCCTGAAACAATAGAATAAACATGTGCCTGGCCGGCATCAGGATCTGTTGAAACAACGGTTCCGACAGCAGTTCCGATGGACGAGTTCTCTGCAACAGTAAAGAATTGGTTATTGATTACAGGTGCTTCATTTACATCATTAAGGGCCACCGTAGCAATTGCCTGGCTACTTAGATTGCCAGTGCCATTATCCTGCACATTTATTAAAAGTGCGAAAGATGAATTTTCTTCGAAATTTAACGCCAGTGAATTAGCCACTGAAATTACACCTGTTGTAGCATTAATAACAAAATCATTTGATACATTTCCTGAAAGAATGGAATATGCAAGTGTTTGTCCGGCATCGGGGTCGGTTGCAACTACAGTTCCTACAATAGTGCCATTCGGTGAATTTTCGTTAACAATAAACAACTGGTTATTTACATCTGGTGCTTCATTAACATCAATTAGTGAAACTGTCACCGTTGCCTGGCTGCTCAACAATCCGGTTCCGTTATCCTGCACTTTTACTACAAGTGCGAATGCAGGTGTTAATTCAAAGTTTAAAGCTGATGAGTTAGCCACCGTCAACACTCCGGTTGAAGTATTGATTGCAAACGCACCGCTTATGTTTCCTGAAAGAATGGAATATGTAAGAATTTGACCAGCATCAGGA
Source organism: uncultured Lentimicrobiaceae bacterium (assembly GCA_964583325.1). Classification (GTDB taxonomy): domain Bacteria; phylum Bacteroidota; class Bacteroidia; order Bacteroidales; family UBA4417; genus UBA4417. The sequence continues at coordinate 107 of CAZOXJ010000001.1, read as the reverse complement.
TCTGAAGCTATCACCGTTCCAACATTGCTTCCATTGGTAGCGTTTTCGGCAACAAAGAAAGCCTGGTTGCTGATAACAGGAACTTCATTAATGTCTAAAAGTGAAAC